>NZ_JBVVQD010000003.1:0-272115 GCF_055811755.1 Mesorhizobium sp. WSM4840 | reverse complement strand
TCCCCCCCCCCCCCCCCGCGCGCCCCCCCACTCCTTTTCCTTTAATCTCCCTTTTTTTGGGGGTGGGTGGGGGGGGGGGGGGGCCGGGGGGGGGGGGGGCCCCCCCCCCCCCCCCCGACCCGGGTTACCGTCAACTTCAACGCTGCAGGGGGACGGAGTGACTGCCGCCGCCATTCTTGAAATCCGCGACATATCGAAATCCTTCGGTGCCATCAAAGCGCTGACCGGGGTCGATTTCACGCTGCAGCGAGGCGAAATTCACGCGCTGTGCGGCGAGAATGGCGCGGGCAAGTCCACGCTGATGAATATCATCGCCGGCATTGTGCAACCCGATGAAGGCACCATTCGTCTCGAAGGCAGGGACGTCACCATCGCATCGCCATCCGCCGCGCAGCGGCTTGGCATAGGCCTCGTCCATCAGGAAATCGCGCTCTGCCAGGATGCCACGGTCGCCGAGAATATTCTCATGGCGGCGATCAACAATCGGCGTGCGCCGCTGATGAATTTTCGCCGGCTCTACGCCGATGCGCAGAAGATAATGGACCTGCTGGCGCCGATCTCGGTCGAGACGCCGGTCGCCGAGCTTTCGATTTCCAACCAGCAGCTTGTGGAAATCGCCAAGGCGCTGACGCTCGAATGCCGGGTGCTGATGCTCGACGAGCCGACGGCCGCCCTGACCGAGACCGAGGCGCGGCGTCTTTTCGCAATCGTCCGCGATCTCAAGGCGCGCGGAATTTCAATCATCTACATCAGCCACCGCATGGCCGAGATCTTCAGCCTGTGCGACCGCGTCACGGTGTTTCGTGACGGCAGATATGTAGCGACCGATCCTATCGCTTCGGTCACTCCCAATGATGTCGTGCGCAAGATGGTCGGGCGCGAAATCACGCAGCTCTATCCGCAAAAGCTCTCGCCTGAACGGCGCACCGACCGCCCCGTGCTGTCGGTCGGGAATCTCTCCTATCGAGCGGGTTCCGACGGCGTCAGCTTCACGCTTCGTGCAGGCGAAATTCTTGGCATCGGCGGATTGATTGGCGCTGGCCGCAGCGAGATGGCTCAGACCGTTTGCGGCTTGCGCGCGAAGCTGTCGGGATCGGTCGAACTCAATGGCGAGCCGGTCAGCATCAGGACCTACAGCGATGCAGTGCGCGCCGGCCTGGTCTACCTCTCCGAGGACCGCAAGGCGTCTGGCCTGTTCCTCGACCTATCGGTTGCCTCGAACATCTCCGCGCTGGACCTTCGGAAACTGACCACACCACTTGGGCTGCTCGATCGCCGCGCCGAGGCAAAGCAAGCCACCGACCTGGTCGAGCGCCACGGTGTGCGCATGGGCGGCATCGAGACACAGGTGTCGACGCTTAGTGGTGGCAATCAGCAGAAAGTCGCCATCGCCAGGCTTCTTTCGGTCGGCCCCAAGGTGGTCATTCTGGACGAGCCCACACGCGGGGTTGATGTCGGCGCCAAAGTGGAAATTCATCGCCTGCTTCGCGACCTCGCCGAGCGGGGCGTCGGCGTCATCCTGATTTCATCCGAGCTTCCGGAATTGATCGGGCTCAGCGACCGGGTGCTTGTCATACGCGAAGGTGTCCTCGTCGGCGAACTGGAGGCGGACGAATTGACCGAAGAAGCGATCATGCTGCTGGCTTCGGGTGTCCGCCAGCGACGATCAAACGCAAGGCAGGTTCAGAATGTCGCTTAGACAGACCGGAGGAACCCTCATGGACGCTGAAATCAAGGCGAGCGCCCCCGGGCTTGGCGGGCGCAACTGGCTGCGTTTGGGGTCAATGCGCGAGGCGGGGCTGATCGCAATCATGCTGGCGCTGTGCCTCGCCATGACATTCGCCTCGCCGCATTTCCTGACTTGGGGGAATTTCCGCGCAATGCTGATGAGCTTCTCCATTGAAGGCATCGTCGTGGTCGGCATGACGATACTCCTCATTGTCGGCGGCATCGACCTGTCCGTCGGGTCGGTGGTCTGCTTCTCCATGGTCGTGTCAGGCGCTCTCTTCCTGATGGGTCTGGACCCGTGGACCGCGAGCCTCATCGGCATAGGCGCCAGCGCGCTGATCGGCGCGGTCATGGGCTTCTTCGTGACCGTTATCGGGCTCAATCACTTCATCACATCGCTGGCGGCGATGGTGATCGTGCGCGGTCTCTGCCTTGTCATCACCAAGGGAACCCCGCTGTCGCTGTTCACCCTGCCGCCCGGATTCAAGGCGATCGGCCAGGGCAGCTTCGGCAATGTGCCTTATGTCATCGTCATCTTTGTTGTGGTCGTGGCCATCTTCGATTTTCTGCTTCGGCGTGCCACCGCCTTCCGCAAGGTCTTCTATACCGGCAGCAACGAGAAGGCGGCCCAATTTTCGGGCATCAAGACCAAGCAGGTCAAATTCTGGGTCACGGTTCTCTGCTCCACCCTCGCGGGCTTTGCCGGCGTCATCTATATGTCACGCTTTGGCGCTGCGACCCCGACCTTCGGCGCTGGCATGGAGCTCAACATCATCGCCGCGGCGGTGATTGGCGGAGCATCGCTCAATGGCGGCTCGGGCACCATCTTCGGCGCCATACTGGGCATGGCGCTGCTCTCGGTCGTCACAAGTTCGCTGATCCTGCTCGACGTTTCCGTCTATTGGCAGGACATGATCAAGGGATGCATCCTGCTCGCGGCGGTATCGATCGACCACTTCCTGCACCGCAGGAAATCCTGAGCAGCAGCGGCGAGAGTTGAGCATCCATCATGTCACCAACCAATTCGCGGGACGACGTCACGATCGTCCGCCAGATGTATCAGGCGCTGGTGCTTCATTACATGGAAGCCAAGACGCAGGCGGAAATCGCCAAGGAGCTCGGCATCTCGCATGCGACCGTCAACCGGCTGATCAAGCGCGGTCACCAACTCGGGCTTGTCGAGATCAAGATTAAGTCGCCGATCGAGCAACTGGTCGACATCGAGGCGCGACTTGTCGCGATAGGGGGACTCCAAAGGGCCGTCGTCGTTCCTTCCGTTTCGGACAATCCGCAGACTGCCCTCCAGCGCGTCGGCGAGGCCGCGGCGAGGCTGGTGCTCGAGACGATCAAGGACGGCGACACGATTTCCATTACCGGGGGCAAGGGGGTGAGTGCCGTCGTCGCCGGCCTCAAGCCGAACCGAAGCTACGACGTCGAGGTCGTTCCCGCGACCGGCCTGGTTCAGGGCAAGCATTACACCGACGTCAATCATGTCGCGTCTCTGATGGCCGACAAACTCGGCGGGCGCGCCTATCAGGTTCACGCGCCGCTGTTTGCCGACAGCCCGGCCCAACGCGACATGCTGATGGGCGTCCGGGCGGTTTCGGATGTCTTCAGCAAGGCGCGGGAAGCAACGCTTGCGGTCGTCGGCATCGGCTCCATCCTGACCGACGATTCGAGCTACTACGATCTGCACCCGTCCTCGAGCGCCGACCGGCTGGCCATCGAACGCTCGGGCGCGGCGGGCGAGCTGCTCGCGCATCTCATAGACAGCAACGGCAAGCTCGCCGACTACCGCCTCAACCACTCACTGGTTTCGCTGACGCTCGAGGAATTCGCGACCATTCCGCAGTCGATAGGGGTCGCCAGCGGCGCAAGCAAGGTGGTCCCGATCCTCAGTGCCATGCGCGGCTCTCACCTCGACACTCTCGTCACCGACGAAACCACCGGCTTGAAGATCCTCGAGCTCGCCGAAGGAAATGCAGCATGAATTCTCGACAAATCACCCGCTCAATCGGCAAGTCCGGCGTTGTCGCTTCGGCGGTGGGACTCGGCACCTGGGCCATCGGCGGCTGGATGTGGGGTGGCACGGATGAAGCAGAATCGATCGCTGCGATCCAGGCGTCCATCGATGCCGGCGTCTCGCTGATCGACACCGCGCCGGCTTACGGTCTCGGCCGCAGCGAGGAGATCGTCGGCAAGGCCATCAAGGGCCGGCGCGACCGCGCGGTCATCGCCACCAAATGTGGCCTGAACTGGCATTCGAAAAAGGGCAATCACTTCTTCGATCAGGACGGAACGCCGGTGAACCGATATCTCGGCGCCGAGGGCATCGCTTATGAAGTGGAACAGAGCCTGAGGCGGCTCGGCACCGATTGTATCGATCTCTACATCACCCATTGGCAGGACCCGACGACCCCCATTGCCGAAACAATGCAAGCGCTCGAACGCCTCAAATCAGCTGGCAAGATCCGCGCCATCGGCGCAAGCAATCTCAGCCCCGCCGAGCTGCAGCACTACGTGACCGCTGGCCAGCTCGATGCGATCCAGGAAAGATATTCGATGCTGGATCGCGAGATTGAGCAGACATTGCTGCCGATCGCGCGCCAGCATCAGGTCGCTGCGCTCAGTTATTCGTCGCTTGCGCTCGGCCTGCTTTCGGGCGCGATTGATCCGGCGCGTGAGTTCAGCGGCGACGACCAGCGCAAAGACAACCCGCGCTTCTCTCAGGCCAACCGGCGCAAGGTAGCCGCTTTGAAGCATGCCCTGGCCCCGGTCGCGGAGGTCCACCAGGCAAGCATGGCGCAGATCGTCATCGCCTGGACGCTGGCGCAGCCCGGCATCACCTTCGCGTTGTGTGGAGCGCGAAACGCGACGCAGGCGCTCGACAACGCCAGGGCAGGGGAGATTTTACTGAGCGCCGCGGAACTGACCGCCATCGATGCGGCGGTGGCCGGGCATCTCGTAGCGATAGATGCGTGATCGAAAGCGCGTCCTGAGATGAATCGCATCCAGACGATCGCCGGCTTGCGCGAGAACCCCGATATTGACGTCCTCGTCATAGGCGGCGGCATTAACGGCATCAGCGTGTTTCGCGAACTCGCTTTGCAGGGCGTCAATGTGCTGCTCGCGGAAAAAAACGATTATTGTTCCGGCGCCAGCGCAGCCCTCTCGCGCATGGTTCATGGCGGCTTGCGCTATCTTGAAAACGGCGAGTTCAAGCTGGTCCGCGAATCTCTGCTCGAACGCGATCGGCTGTTGAAGAACGCGCCGCACTACGTTGCGCCACTGCCAACCACAGTGCCTATCTTCGACCTGTTCTCAGGCATAGCAAATGGCGCATTCCGCTTCCTTGGGCTAAGCCGCCGTCCGGGCCGGCGTGGCGCCTTGGTCATCAAGACCGGTCTGGCGATGTATGACTTCTTCACCGCCGCGCGGCGTATCGTCCCGCCGCACAAATTCAGGAGCCGCGCTGAAACACTCAAGGTCTGGCCTGCAATCAATCCTGCTATCCGGAATTCGGCGACATACTATGACGCCTGGGTCAGCCACCCCGAGCGGCTGGGTACCGAGATGCTGCGCGACACCATAAAGGAAAAGCCGTCCGCCCGGGCGCTCAACTATGCACGGGTATCGCTCGGTGACGCGAGCCTGGTGCTTAACGACGGACTGTCTGGCGAAACCGTGGCCGTGAAGCCGCGGCTCGTGGTCAATGCCACAGGCGGCTGGGTCGACCTGACCAATTCGGCGATCGGAGCCGTTGCGCCGAAGCTTATGGGCGGCACCAAAGGTTCGCATCTGATCGTCGACAATCGCGAGCTTCATGACGCGCTCGACGGTCACATGATCTACTACGAGAACGAGGACGGCCGGATCTGCATCCTGTTCCCCTATCTCGGCAACGTGCTGGTCGGCTCGACGGATATCCGTGTCGACGATCCCGACCAGGCGCGCTGTGTGGATGACGAGCGGCAATACATTCTGCAGTCCCTGTCCTTCGTGTT
The DNA here is from genome assembly GCF_055811755.1 of Mesorhizobium sp. WSM4840. Taxonomy (NCBI): domain Bacteria; kingdom Pseudomonadati; phylum Pseudomonadota; class Alphaproteobacteria; order Hyphomicrobiales; family Phyllobacteriaceae; genus Mesorhizobium; species Mesorhizobium sp. WSM4840. The sequence goes on along the minus strand of NZ_JBVVQD010000003.1, from coordinate 266,383 downwards.
TCCCGGGATCGAGATCGCCGATACCGACATCGTCTTTCAGTTCACCGGGGTGAGGCCGCTACCGATAAGCCAAGACAGTTTTACCGGGCGCATTCCCCGCGATCATTTCTGCGAGCTCATCGAGGGCGCCGGTATAGTGCCGCCGACGCTCTGCATGATCGGCGGGAAATGGACGACCTTCCGCTCGTTCGGCGAACTGGCAGCGAATATCGTGCTCGAGCGATTGTGCCGACAGCGCATCGTCGGCACCGAAAACATGCCGATCGGCGGCGGCCGGCATTTTCCCATTGCCCCGGCAAAATGGTGCGCAGAACGCGCGGCCGCACACGGCCTGTCGCTTGACCGCATGGGTAGCCTCTTCGAGCGCTACGGTACCGCGGCGGATGCCGTCGCCGCCCATATGGCAGCGGGACATGACGAGCTCTTGCCCGGCAATGACTACTCGGCCCGGGAGATCCAATATCTCATCGCCGATGAATATGTCGAACAGCTGGAGGACCTGCTGCTTCGCCGCACGACAATCGCCATCACCGGCGCGCTCTCTTCCGGCCTTCTCGATGCGGTTCTCGATATTCTCGCTGTCGAAAAGAACTGGGACGCCGCGCGCAAGGCATTCGAGCGAACCGATTTCCTCGCCATGTTGCAACGCCGGCACGGCATCGATCTCGACCAGCTATCCCAAGAAGACGAAGGAAGGAGCGCCGAATGCGCATCAACAAGAAAGTCCGCATGAACCGGTTGTTCGGCCGGGCGCGCTGTCTCGACGTCGCAATCGACCATGGCGTGTGCAACGAGCCGTCGTTTCTGGAAGGGCTCGAGGATATGGCCGGCGTCGTCGCCCAGCTGGTTGGCGCGGGACCGGACGCCATTCAGATGAATTATGGCCAGGCCGATCTGCTGCAGTCCTTGCCCGGCAAGGACAAGCCGGCATTGGTCATGCGCATAGACATGGGCAATCCATATAACAAAACCCGCCATCGCTCGATGTGGGCCATCCTGCAGAACGAAGCCGAACCATTGATGGGCGCGCTGGAGATGGACGCGGCCTGTGTGGTCGTCAATCTATTCATGCTGCCCGACGAGCCGGACCTGTTCCGGCAATGCGTCCACAACATTGCCCGCGTTCGCGCCGACTGCGAAAAATACGGCCTGCCGCTGATGATCGAGCCGCTGGCGATGCTGCCGAACTCGGAGCGCGGAGGCTACATGGTCGACGGCGACCCCGAAAAGATCGTCACCCTGACCCGGCTCGCCAGCGAGATGGGCGCCGACATCATCAAGGCGGACCCGACCACCGATCCGAACGACTTCCACCGGGTGGTGGCGGCGGCGCGCTGTCCTGTCCTTGTGCGCGGTGGGGGCAGGGAGGATTTGCGCGCAGTCTTCGACAAGTCGGCGGCGCTGATTGCACAAGGCGCGGCAGGCATGGTCTATGGCCGCAACATATACCAGCATTCCAACCCTCGCGCCGTCGTGAGAGGATTGATGGCGATCATCCATGAGAATGCGGATGGCGCGGCGGCCTGGGAGCTCTACCAACAAGAATAATCTTTGCAGCTTGGGAGGAGCTTCAATGCAGCGATACATTCTTGGTCTTGATGCGGGCAATACCGTCATCAAGGCCATCATCTTCGACACCGCCGGTCGCGAACTCGCGCTCGCCGCCCGGGACGGCCGCTCCTGCATGCCAAAGCCCGGCCATGTCGAGCGGGACCTCGGTGAATTGTGGCGCGACGCCGTCGAGGTCATCCGCCACTGCCTCGACCAATCGGGCATTGACGCTGGCGATATTGCGGTGATCGGCTGCGCCGGGCACGGCAACGGGCTCTACGCGCTGGACCGCGGCGGCGACCCGCTGCTCGGCATCCAGTCGCTCGACACGCGCGGCGTCGGCATCGTCGGCGAATGGGCGGCCGCAGGCGTTGGCGACCGGACCTATATCCACTGCCTGCAACGGCCCTGGGCGGCGCAGACGCCGACTCTGCTGGCGTGGCTCAAGCACCATGATCCGGCACTTTTTGCCAAAATAGGCACCGTCTTCCTGTGCAAGGATTTTATCGTCAACCGCCTCACCGGCGCGCGCTCGACCGACACTTCGGACATGTCGGGCTGCGGGCTTTTGCACATGCCTGATCGACGATACGAGCGAGAGTTGCTGGCCGCCTATGGTCTCGACGATTGCATGGAACTGCTGCCTGACGTGCTGGAAGCCTCCGGCATCGCCGGCCATATCACGCGCGATGTCGCCGCTGCCACCGGCCTTCGGGCGGGCACGCCTGTGGTGGCGGGCCTGTTCGACGTCGTCGCCAGCGCCATCGGTTCGGGCGTCACCAGCACCGGCGCCGCCTCGATCATTGCCGGCACCTGGAGCATCAACCAGGTCATCACCGAAGAGCCGATCCGCGATCCGTCGATCTTCATGCTGTCGACGTTCGATCCGCTGCGCTACCTCGCCATCGAATCGAGCGCCACTTCGGCCGCAAATCTCGAATGGATCGTCCGTGAGTTCTTCGAGCATGCGCCGCCGGCAGGCGCATCGCCATTCGAAATCTGCAGCGAGCTTGTTGCTTCCGTCGATCCCGCGGGAGACATGCCGATCTACCACCCCTTCCTTTACGGCTCGCAGCAGAATGGCAAGGCGCGTGCAGGTTTCTACGGCATCGCCGGCTGGCATACGCGGGCGCATATGCTGCGCGCACTGTTCGAGGGCGTCGTCTTCGAACACCGGCGGCATGTCGAGACGCTGCGCCGAGCGGGAGCGACTGTCAGCCAGGCGGTTCTTTCGGGCGGCGGCTCGCGCAGCGCCATCTGGCCGCAGATATTTGCGGATGTGCTGGACGTGCCGGTGACCGTGGCGCGTAGCCGCGAGACGGGGGCGCTGGGAGCTGCAATTGCAGCCGGGACAGGCGTCGGCCTGTTTGCCGACTTCTCTGCAGGCGCGGCCGCGATGACCGCGCCCGACCGCTGCTACCAGCCCAATAGCGAGATCGCACCGGCCTATGAGCAGCGTTATCGTCTGTATGGCGAGATCAACCAGGCCATGGGTCCGCTATGGGACAGGATGGCAAGCGAACGGACGTCCAATTGACACAGACCGCTGCCGATTTTGGACGATACGACTTCATCATCGTCGGCGCAGGTTCGGCCGGCTGCGTGCTGGCCAACAGACTGTCGGCCAATCCAGCCATGCGCGTGCTGCTTCTGGAAGCCGGCGGCAGCGACCGCTATCACTGGGTCAACATTCCCATCGGCTATCTCTACTGCATGGGCAACCCGCGCACCGATTGGCTTATGAAGACCGAGCCGGAGCCCGGGCTGAACGGTCGTGCGCTCGACTATCCGCGCGGCAAGCTTCTGGGCGGCTGCTCATCGATCAACGGCATGATCTACATGCGCGGCCAGGCGGCCGACTATGATGGCTGGCGGCAAGCCGGAAATCTCGGTTGGGGCTGGGATGACGTGCTTCCATATTTCCGCAAGTCCGAGGACCATTTTGGTGGCGCCAACGACCTTCATGGCGCCGGTGGCGAATGGCGCGTCGAGCGCCAGCGCCTGTCCTGGCCGATCCTGGATGCCTTCCGCGATGCTGCCGAGGAACTCGGCATCCCCCGGACCGAGGATTTCAACGGCGGGACCAACGAGGGGTCGGGCTATTTCGAGGTCAACCAGAGGAAGGGCGTGCGCTGGAATACCTCGAAGGCGTTCCTGCGGGGCGTGCTCCGGCGGCCGAATTTGCGCGTCGTGACCGGCGCCGAGACCGAGAACCTAAATTTCGACGGAGCTTGCGTCACCGGCGTTGTCTTCCGCATGGGCGGCCAGTTGCATCGTGCGTTGGCGGGCGAGACGATACTTGCCGCCGGCGCGATAAATTCGCCGAAGCTGCTCGAGCTTTCCGGCGTCGGCCGACCCGACGTGCTTGGCGCAGCAGGAATCCCGGTTCGCCACGCGTTGGTAGGCGTCGGCGAGAACCTGCAGGATCATTTGCAAATTCGCACGGTTTTCAAGGTCGCCAATGCCTCGACGCTAAACCAGCGCTACCACAATCTGTTCAGCCGCGCGGCCATGGGCGTCGAATACGCCATCCGTCGCAGCGGACCGCTATCGATGGCGCCGAGCCAACTAGGTATCTTCGCCAGAAGCGATCCACGCCTGGAGACCCCCGACCTCGAATATCATGTCCAGCCGTTGAGCACTGACCGGCTGGGCGAGCCGCTGCATCGCTTCCCCGCGGTCACGGTTTCGGTCTGCAACCTCAGACCGGAAAGCCGCGGCAACGTCCACATAGGGGCGCCCGATCCGCAGACGGCCCCGAAGATCCGGCCGAACTATTTGTCTACCGAGGGAGACAGGACCGTGGCTGTAGCATCGCTCCGCCACGTCCGCCGCTTGATGAAGGCGCGTGCCGTTGCCCGTTTCGCGCCTGAGGAAATGCTGCCCGGTGCACACTATGAAAGCGACGAAGATCTCGTCCGCAAGGCCGGCGATATCGGCACTACGATTTTCCACCCGGTCGGCACCTGCAAGATGGGCGCAGGCTCGATGGCAGTTGTCGACGGCCGGCTGCGGGTGCACGGCATTTCTGGCCTGCGCGTCGTCGACGCTTCGATTATGCCGACGATCGTTTCCGGCAACACCAACTCTCCAGTGGTCATGATCGCGGAGAAGGCATCGGAAATGATCTTGCAGGACGCCAACCAGGAGAAATAATCCTCGCCGGCGCGAATAGCTGCCGGTCTGCGTTAACTCAGATGCAGTTTACTGCGGCTTTGTCGCGCAGATCGCGAAGCGATGTTGAGTGGCGCGTTCGAGCGCCTTGGGCCAACTCATCTGTCGAGCCTGAGCGCGATGGATCGCGCCCAGTTTCCAGTCGACGACCGGCTGCTCGAACTCGGCTTCGGCCAGCAAGCGAACTATCTCTTCCGCCCGTGCGCCGCCTGAGAAATAGACACGAGCAAGAATGCTCAGGTGGCGTTTGGCCATGGAGGCGCCGTCATTGTCCGAGACCCGGGACTTGCCGGCCGTGAGCCTCTCCCAAAGTTCCCGCAAACTCACCGCCCAGTTGCGGCCGACAAAATCGCCGTCGATGACCAGCAGCCTGCCGCCGGGCTTCAGCAGCGAGAACCATTCGGCAAAGGCCGCCTTCGGATCCAGTAGCGTCCAGACCAGGTGACGGGTGACGATGACATCGTAGCTCGCCTTGTCCTCGAGCGTCCGTTCGGCATCCCTCACGATGAAGCGGATATCGGCGTCGCGGTTTTGTGCCTTGGCGCGCGCCTTGGCGAGCATGGCTTCCGACCAGTCGAGGCCTGTCACCACAAAGCCTAGATCGTGCATCAGATGCGAAATAACGCCTGTCCCACAGGCGAGATCCAGAGACGCCCGCCCGGCGCCTGGCCCAAGGTGCCTGCTTATGAGCGCATGCCAGGCAGCGCGCTCCCGCTCGGAAAAAATCTCGTGGCCGACCTGCAGGTCGAACGTTTCGGCGCGATCGGACCAATAGTCCCGAATTTCGTCGCGCAGCGAATAGTTTGCGTGAGCCGTCATTGCCCGAAACGCTCTCCCCAAAAGCGGTACATTGGAATTGCTCTAAAAGATAATTCTTGATTACACAATTCATGTTTTCTAAAGCCGGGCCGGTAAACTGAATTGCGAGAGCACAATGATTTTGAAGTCGATATTTGCGGCCGCGGTCGCCCTCGCGGCCTCCATGCCGCTAACCCACGGCGCGCGCGCCGAAACCGTCACCGACATTAGCGGCCGCAAGGTCGAGGTGAAGACGCCGGTCGAGAAGGTCATCCTCGGCGAAGGCCGGCAAATCTACCTGATCGCCGCGCTCGATACCGACAACCCCTTCAAGCGAATCGTTGGCTGGCGCGAGGATTTCTCCCAGGCTGATCCCGACAATTACGCCGTCTATCTGGAAAAATTCCCCTCGATGGCCACGATACCGACCTTTGGCGGTTTCAAGGACGGCACCTTCGACATCGAGCAGGCCATCGCGCTTCAGCCGGACGTGATGATCATGAACATCGAGTCCAAGCAGGCGACCGAGGATGCGCAATATATCGAAAAGCTCGCCGCCGTTGGCATCCCGGTGGTCTATGTCGATTTCCGCGAGCATCCCTTCACCAACACCGAGCCGAGCATGCGCCTCATCGGCAAGCTCTTTGGCCAGGAAAAGCGGGCCGAGGCGTTCATCGCCTACCGCGCCGCGCAGATCGCGCGCGTCACCGAGGTGATCGCAGAGAAGGATCCAAAGCGCCCAACCGTCTTCGTCGAGCGCGCCGGGGGCTATTCCGACGATTGCTGTATGAGCTTCGGCAACGACAATTTCGGCAAGTTCGTCGAGATGGCCGGCGGCCGCAATATCGCGGCGGATCTGATCCCGGGCACTTTTGGCGCGCTCAATCCCGAACAGATCATCGCAAGCGATCCCGACCAGGTGATTGTCACGGGCGGTAATTGGGAGGCCTATGTGCCGGGCGGCAAATGGGTCGGCGTCGGTCCCGGCGCGGACGAAGCGGCAGCAATGAAGAAGCTCAAGGGCCTGACGGAGCGGCCCGCCCTCACCGGCATCAAGGCGGTGGAGAACGGTCGGGTCCACGCCATCTGGCACCAGTTCTACAACAGCCCCTATCAGTTCGTCGCCATCCAGCAGATGGCCAAGTGGCTGCACCCCGACCTGTTCGCCGATCTGGACGCCGAGGCCACCTTCAAGGAGTTGCACGAGAAGTTCCTGCCGGTCGACTACAGGCCTGGCCATTGGGTCTCGCTCTCCAATGAGCAGTGAACCAGCAGCACTATCGGCCAAAGAAGGGCGCGGCCTCTACCGCGCCCTCGTCCTGCGCAAGCAACTCATCCTCGCAGGGCTCGCCCTGGCGCTGCTCCTGAGCCTTTGCATCGACCTCGCGCTCGGCCCGGCCAGCTACAGCCCGGACCAGGTTGTGCTCGCGCTCGTTTCTCCCAGCAGCGTCCCGCTTCAGGTGCGTGTCGTGCTGTGGGAAATCCGGCTTCCCATCGCGCTTATGGCCGTGGTCGTCGGCGCGGCACTGTCGGTCGCCGGTGCACAGATGCAGACTATCCTCAACAATCCGCTCGCCAGCCCGTTCACTCTCGGCATTTCGGCGGCGGCCAGCTTCGGCGCCGCGCTCGCGCTCGCCTTCGGCGTCACGCTCATCCCCGCGGCAATCGAATATGTCGTGCCGCTCAACGCCTTCGTGGTGGCGATGCTGACCGCGTTCGTTATCCACCTGCTGAGTCTCAAGCGCGGCGTGACGGTCGAAACCATCGTGCTTCTCGGCATCGCGCTCGTATTCACCTTCAATGCGCTGCTGTCGCTCGTCCAGTATCTTTCCTCAGAGCAAGCGCTCGCCGCGGTCGTGTTCTGGACCATGGGAAGCCTCACAAAGGCCACCTGGCCCAAGCTCATCATCACCAGCCTCATCCTTCTCGCAACGCTTCCGATATTCGCACGCCGCGCCTGGGCGCTGACGGCGCTGCGGCTGGGCGAAGACAAGGCCGCGAGCTTTGGCGTCAAGGTCGCGCGCCTGAGGCTCGAAACCATGATGATGGTGAGCCTGCTCGCCGCCATTCCCGTCGCCTTCGTCGGCACGATCGGCTTCATCGGGCTGGTCGGTCCGCACATCGCCCGCATGCTGATCGGGGAAGATCAACGCTTCTTCCTGCCCGCCTCGGCGCTTTCGGGGGCACTCATCCTGTCGGCGAGTTCGGTTGCCAGCAAGTCGCTCATTCCAGGCACGATCTTCCCGATCGGCATCGTCACCTCGCTTGTCGGCATTCCCTTCTTCATCTCGCTGATCCTCTCGAATGTGAGGCGCTCATGGTAACGATCAGGCTCGATGGTCTCGGAGCCTTCCACGGGACGCGGCTCGCCCTCTCGGACGTTTCAACTCCCATTTTTCGGGGTGGCGAAGTAGTCGCCGTTATCGGGCCCAACGCAGCGGGAAAGTCGACGCTGTTCAAGCGCATCGCTGGACTTCTGAAAGGCCCGGGGCGTGTCTGCCTCGAGGGGGCGGCGAAGGGACCTGAGGGCATCTGCTATATGCCGCAGGATACGGCAGCCAACGCGGTGCTGACCGTCTATGAATCGATCCTGCTCGCCCGTAAGCAGGGCTCGGCCTGGTCGGTCGGCGATGGCGACCTCGCACTCATAGACGGCATCCTGGCCGCGCTCAGCATTTCGGATATTGCCTTTCGCAATGTCGGCGAACTGAGCGGCGGACAAAGGCAGATGGTAAGCATCGCCCAGATCCTCGCCCGTGAACCTGAAATCCTGCTGATGGACGAGCCGACGTCCGCGCTTGACTTGCACCGGCAGGTCGAGGTGCTGAGCTTCGTGCGCGGGCTTGCGCGCAAGCACGGGATCGCTGTGCTGATCGCAATTCACGAGCTCAATCAGGCCCTGCGCTTCGCCGACAAATGCATCGTCCTCGCCGAGGGGCGGATGATCGCCTGCGGCACGCCGGAAGAGGTTGTCACCCCGGCGCTTTTGCGTGATGTATACCGCGTAGAGGCGAGGATCGAGCGCTGCTCGCGGGGCATCGGTCATGTCATGGTGGACGGCGTCGCGGCCGAACCGGCAGCGACTGCATCGATAGCAGCTTAAAGCGTCGGTGGTCGGAAGCCAAGAACCTAGAAAATAGATCGAAAATTCTGTCGTAAATATTTGAATTAAAAACATTTTCCGTCGCCATTGGTGGGCTACTTGGGCGACGAATGGAGGCGTTCGCTCACGACCGCTGCACGTCCTTCGACGAGCCGCTGTCGTACGAGACACCTTGGGTAGACAGAGGTCGTGAAAACGCGCGATAAGGTTAGCCTGCGCTAGATCTAGAGATGGCCGGGGCACCAGAAGATGGCACGCCGAATGTGCAACGCAATGCTTGGCTTCGCGGCGCTCATAACCGCGTGCCAATCGGCTCCTGAAACGCCGCGACCCAATCTCGAACCTGCGTTAGAACCTGGACCCATTCCTGCCCAACCCGCCTCGGATCCTGCCGCTGTTCCCCCCGGCTCGGCAACTTTGGATCAATCCGTGGCGGTCACTCCCCCTGACAAGACCGTTCCGACAAAATATGCTGTTTTTTCAGGCCTATGGGCCGGACGATTGGATGGGATGTATGACGCCAAACTTGCTGTTCAGACGATTTCTTCCAATGGCAAGGTGACGGTTACCTATGCTTGGGGAACTCTGGGCGACAACCATCCGGGAGAGGCCGCCGGCGTTGGAAGAATTGTGGGGACGACGTTGAAGCTTGAGCGCCTGCCGAATGGCGCAGACCTCAGTTTTGTCATGCGGCCCGACAGAACCCTGGCCGGAACCGTTAGGCTTGCCGGCCAGACCTACACGGGCGCGTTCCTCAAGCAATGATCAAAGACATGTCTGAAGGCTATGTCGGTGCCAGGCGACTGCCAGAAGGTGGAAATTGCTGGAAGTGGATGCTGACCTGCCAGTTTGGGTCTGTGAAGGCCGATAAAGCTTGGCATGCGTTCTGATACCACCACGCCCAGGATGCACCCGAACACTCAGTCGTAGACATTGGCAAACATGCTCAAATTGTCACTGCCGTGTTTGAAGCGTCCGGCGTATGAACCTTGTGGCAAGAGCAATGCCTCGCCTGAACCCATCCGCAAAGTTACAGCCTTCGGCCCGCTTGAGAGGCGGACTGGCGGATCAAAGACGGTGCCGTCAATGTCAACCGCGCCCCGTAGTGGCGTCCCGGTTGCGCTATAGAGTCCATATACGCCAGGGATTGGGACATCGAAGACCTCCTGCTCATCGAGGTAAAGTCGGCGACCGGCAATCCTCAAGTTTGGCGCGACGGTGACATAGCTGTTCCGGATCAGAGGTGCGATCACTGGATAGATATATTCCGTGCGGTAAGACCACAGGATCATTTTAGGCGGAGACTTACTGAATACTTCATAGGCCTCGGATCTGTCGCCCTGTCGCAAAGTCGCGAGGACATAGTGTCTATCAAGCCATAACGTCGACGGTTCGCTCCTGTTGGGCAGCATCCCGATGCCGTCGAAGTACCGGTCACCCGGAGCGAGCAATGATTCTGCACGCGCGACCAGTTCAAGTTGCGCCGCGTTGTTGAAACGGAGGTAAACAATATTGCTGACGAAACTTAGGACCACGGCGGTCACCAGCGCCACCGATGCAATTCGAAAGTGGCGTGTGTTGGGCCTGATCCGGTCCAATGGTGCCAGTGACCACAATGACATGAACGGCAACGCCATGATGAATACGTAAGGCCAAGGCTGATCGTGAATGAAGACCAGAACGGTGATCACGATCGAGAAGATAAGCGCGATGCGATTTCTTTCCTCAAGCTGCCTGAACCGCATCAGTGACAAAGCCATGCCAGAGAAACAGAAGACATAGAGTACTGCGTTCCGCAACAGCGTCTGCAACACGAGGTGCCTCAGTCCGCCGTACTCAACACCTCCGCGGGTCGCAACTTCAATCGGACCGAATACAAGGCTTTCGGCGATGGGGACCGGGTTGCTGCCGCCGAAAAAGAAGCAGTACGCAAGGATCGAAATAGTCCACCCCACCACCAGGCATGCCCCGCGAGCCAGCCCAGTTGAATAGCGTCTCATTACAGCTGCGTCAGTGACCAAGCCGAGCCCCAGCGCAACATTGAAGTAGACCGATTTTTGAGTGGCCAGGAAAGCCAGTCCGCTTAGGACGCCGGCAGCAAGTATATGCCGTGCACTCAACGCATGTGCACGCACCACGACCAGGAGCGCAGCCACCGCGAAGAACACCGCCAGCGGTTCTGCGATTGTCCGGAAAACACGCTCCATGAAATTCGAAAAGCACAGTAGGACGAGAACGATGCTTAAGGCACGCACCCGATCCTCCCCGAGCGCACGGGCGCAGGCGTATACCATGGCAACGATCGCGCAGCCCAGAAGCGCGGTTTGTATGCGCCCGACAAGCAGAATAGACGTGGCATCCCAGCCTACCAGGTGCGCCAGCTTAAAGAACGCTGTCGATCCCGCCGCTTTACTCGGCTGAATTGTATCGAAAAGTTCCCTGAACAGATATTTGGCGTATCCGAGCTGCCCGAACTCGTCCATGACGAAGAGGCTATTCCACGCAAGGACGAAAAGCAGAACAATCTTTACCATGATAAGACCGAGTGCGATTGTGCCTATCTGGTATCGGTCTCCACGGTAGCCTCGCATTCAAACATCGCCCTGATTTTCAGGAGAATTGGGCTTCTCTCCTCGTGCCAACGCAAGTAGACGCTCCGCCATAGACCTCCAGTCATAATGTGCTAACGCGTAGCGAACCATGGCGGCCCGTTCTTTAGACGTGGGTGCAAGGGAATTAATAGCTTGGGCGCAACGTCTGGCCGAGCCTTCCGCGTCGCTCAGATCGATGGTCACGCCATGGAGCCAATCGGTTGCGTTAGGATCGGCTCGGTTGCTGGGTTCACCGCAGACGACCGGCAGCCCAGATGCCATTGCCTCCTGGATTACGAGCGGAAAGCCTTCGCCCACACTCGGCAACAGCAAGAGGTCAACGCTGCGATAGAGAGCGGCCAGAGCGTGCGGGCTCTGAGTCCCAAGGTCATGGACGTTGGCGAGTCCCCACATGGCGGGGCAGATCGGTCCGCTGCCGACCATCAGAAAGGTCAGGTCTTCCCTGGACGCAGCCAGGGCGCGGAGCACCCTGAGCCCCTTCTTCTCGACATAGCGACCAACGAAGAGAATGCGGCGCGCACCCGGCGCAATTGACATCCCTGCCAGAGCGTCCGGCTCGGGAGCCAAACCTTCGCCGGGATGAAAAACTGCACTGTCGACACCATTGAACAGTAGAGAATACGGGATGCGGGCTGGCGTACCGACAAGGTCGTGTCGCACGGTATCGCTAATGAACACGAGTGCGTCGGCTGCCCTCAGCATGGGGCGTGTGACGACGATGTTGGCCAGTGCAACTGCCGAGCGGAGCACCCGCGATGAAAAAGCAACGCCAGCAATATGCTGGATCAAGACAACGCGCTTGCGGTGCGCCTTCGCCATCAGCAATGCGAGTATCGAGGTGACGTACAATGCGTCATGCACCACCACCGCGTCGCAGCGGCGTACTTCGCGAGCCAGGGTTCGGATCGCGCGCGCACCCGGTAGGGGCATCGGCAGGCCAGTGATCTTCTCTATTGGGTTGGCGCAGGCAAGCGGGTGCGCCTCAACTTCGGTATACGGCGCAGGATCGGCATTACTAGCCGCCCAGACTGCCTCAGCACCTAAGCGTGCGAATTGGCGGCACAGGTGTCCAGCGACACGCTCTATGCCGCCGCCATGGGCCTCATAGAAATGGCTGATCGTGAGAATGCGCAACGGGTTATTCGGTCATACTGGCTCGAAGCGCATTGTTATTTCGAGCCGATTGGGAAACAGCAGTGCTCCGACGCTTTTTCGATACCGCGCTGGTGTAGCGCGACAAGCGATGCGGTAGCCACTGTTGGCGGCCAGCATCTCCCATTCTGCTCGAGTGAGGTAACGCGCCCAGATCATGCCCCCAAAGGGGATATTCCCTATCGCATCCAAGGCCATGAGCCGCAGGGTGTCCAGGGTGCCGCATCTTTCGTGATCCTTGATATAAAGTGGACCGGTTACTACCCGCCGTATTTCGCGCAAGAGATCCGAACGGGCAGTGACCGGAACGTGGTGCACCACGTTGTTGAGTGTCGCTGCTTCAAAAGTTGCGTCAGCGAAAGGTAGTGTTTTGCCGTCATATTGCCGGGTTGGTACGCTGAGCGAGGAGCAGAAGCGATCGATTAGATCAACTGCCTGGACCTCGTCCACTGGGAAAAGTTCCGCCATGGCCTGGGCAATCACGCCAGTGCCGCCGCCGACGTCGAGCAAATTCCGATGGCGCGCGGCCCATACCTCACGCAAACTATCGAGCATCGTCGCTTGATAAAATGGGACCCTGGTCCGATACACAGCGAGATGACGCGATAGGATGACTTGCAGGAGCCGCGGGTCTATCGGCGACATCGTTGTGTCCATCGTTAATCACCTGAGCGCCGTCCAGCGGGTCGGCGTGACGATGGCCCAGCGACCGAGCAGGAAATTCAGAGCTAGCATGCAGACCGAAGCGATCGGTGCGGCGAATGTCATCGGCAGGTCGACCTGCTCATGCCAGAACCAGGTGGCAACGAAAGCGAACGGTATATTAGCCGACATTGCAATGAAGTAACGAACCAGGCCAATCGGGGCTAGCGGCTGACGAAAAGTGAACAACCCATGCAGAACATACCCGGCGCAAGCAACGATCCCGAAGGACAGCAGCACGGCGAACCACAGCGGCATACCGACACTATCTGCCAAGATGATAACGGCGTTGTGTAGCGCAATGCACAGGCCGGCGACAGCAACGTAAGCGAGAGGGGTCCGCATAGTCATGCAGCAGCCTTGCGAGCTCGTACCAGGAAGACACAAGCGTTGTCATCGCGTATCTGAGCGGGCGTGATCCGGTCTTCCAACTGAGCGCGCAGGTTCATCAACACGGCCAACGAGGACGCCAAAATGCCACCGATGATAGGCACACGCCTGAGGATGAAAGAAAATCCCGTCGATCGGATCAGTGTGGTAGTCGCCAGCGGACCGACGATTGCGTGCACATCCTCCACTTCGAGGCCTCGATTGGCGAGGTCCACGATAAGCCCGGTGCGCGTCCAGCGGCGATGATCTTCGGGGTGAGGATGATAGAGCCAAGTGCCGTGAGTAGATAGCAGCAGCACGCCATCATCGCGCAACAGCCTCCGTATTTCGCCACAATAGGCGTCGAGGTCACGCACGTGCTCAAGTACCTGCACCGAAAGCACTGCACCTGCCGCACCATCGGCCAGCGGCACACGGCCCTGCTCGTCTATTTGCAAGAAACCTTCACCGCCGATGTCTGCACCGCAGTAATCGATATTCATCTGACGCATCATCTCAGCATACGGCATGTCGCCGCAGCCGAGGTCTACCATCAGCGAGCCTTGTCTGACATGCGCACTTGCTTCTTCCCGCAACAGTCGCGCAAGCGCGCGTAGGATCAGCCAGTCCGTATCCCAGACCCGTGGAACAGCCCTGCTTTGTCTCATGCGGTCCAGTCCTCAAGAACACGCACTATCTGCCCCGCGGCACGTAGGTCCGGAATGTCCGAAACCGAATGGTTAGCAGACACGTCGATTGTCCAGGTTATCCAGGAGCAATTTGAGAACAAATCCGGAAAGCACCATGGAAACGCCTGCCACGCAGGCCGTGGTAATCACAAAAGTCAGATGCACGGATTGCTCCATTGAGCCGCCAACGAAGATCCATCGCAGCGCCAGCAATATATCCGCGAGGAAACCAATCGTCGCGAGCACACCTCCGGAGAGGACTAGCCATTCCAGCGGGCGACTGCGCGTCAGCCAGGCGATCATCAGTCCTGCGCGTACAGGGTGATAGATTGCGATCGCTACCTTGGCCAGCGTCCCGAAGAGAATGGCCGAAAGACCGATCAATGTTGCCATGGATGAGAGCGCGACGAAGTGGATCCCGAAATACTGCCCACCTATGGTGACAGGCCCAGCAGCGAGGATGGCAAGCCCGATGACACCGGCGATCATCAGGATTAGTCCGGGTACAAGATACATCGTGTCCGGTGCATGAGCTACGATCAGCCGCAAGTGTCGCCACCCGTCACGGAAAGAGCGCAGGTGAGGAGGGCGGTCACGTTTGTCGGGATAGAGCTTGATCGGCACCTCACGAATGATCAATCCGGCACGATGCGCGTTGATGACCATTTCGGAAGCGAATTCCATACCGGGCGAGCGTGCGCCCATTCTTTGGAACGCGTCACGAGTGAAACCCCGCATGCCGCAATGAAAATCGCCTATAGGAGAGTGATGAAGCCAGCGCGCAATCGTCGAAAGCACAGGATTGCCAAGGTATCGGTGCAGAGGAGGCATGGCGCCAGGCTCTATCCCGCCAGCAAAGCGATTGCCCATGACCAACTCCGCACCAGCCTCCAGCGCGTCGATGAAGTCGTCGAGTTTGCTCCAGTCGTAGGAATCGTCTGCATCGGCCATGATCAGGTACTTGCCGTGCGCAGACCCAGCCGCTGCACTAATCGCGGCGCCGTAGCCCTTGACCGGCTGGTGCGCGACGCGCGCACCAAGCGACCGGGCAATCTCCACCGAGCGATCGCTCGATCCATTATCCCCGACCACCACCTCACCTCTGATGCCCCGCTTTGCGAACGCATCAAGCGCCTTTCGAATGCAGATGCCGAGCGTGCGCTCTTCGTTCAGGCAAGGTATGATCGCCGATACCAAGGGAGCCTCCAACTCAAGGAAGCCTTGGTCAGTTTGGCCCGTCGCGACGTCAGACCGGCTATTTATCATTCCACCTGATCCAGTCGAATCGTCAGCTGCATCGAGAGTCGGGCACGTGACCAACGTGTTGCTTCTGGCCTTTATCGACCTAGAAAGAACAAGTTGCGTAATTATTCCCAAAGCCTAATTACCGTTGGGCGCGTTAATTTTTTGTGCTTATGCAACCACGACGATTGCAATCAGGAACACGATAGCTCCTGGCCAACACGACGCGCACAGCGCAAACCTAGCGGGAGAATGTCTGGAACTTTGGTGGATAGCTGTCGTTCTCGTCAATCTGCAAGCCTGCAGCCACTTTGGGAGGCATTCGGTCAGCTTTGAGCTGACGTTGAGGCCGGTCGTGCCACGGTGTCGCAAATCACCTTCGCCAGGCTCTGACGAGCCGAGGGGAATCAAGCAGGCACTCCATCCGAAGATGACCGCGGGGCGGTTGAGTTTATTCGACGCGCGCTTGATCGCCAGTCTAGCCGCTGTTTGCGCTGACCGCGTCACCAAGCACCTTTGTGCGGGGCTGCATGCGCGCGGCCGCAGGAGCGAAGACCGAAATCGCCTTCGGGTGGACCTTGAAATGCGCCGGGGTCGAGGTGACGATCTCACCATCGGTGTTCACCGGCATCGGCCTTTTCGTCTCGATGTCGAACTCGACGCATCTGGCCGTGCGAACCTCGCTCCAGGCGCCGTGCGTGCCTGAGCGGAACGAGCGCAGCAAGAGCGCCATCTTCCAGAGGTTCGTCATTTCCAGGCTGTACAGGTCGAGATGGCCGTCATCGATCTCCGCCGTCTCCTCAACCACGTTGCCGCCGCCATAGTGTCGGCCGTTGCCGACTGCTATCTGGTAAGTCTCGACTTCGGTCGCTACGCCCTTTTCGGTAATCCTTGCTTCGAAGTGGCGGGCCTTGGTCAACACTTTCATGGCCGCCACGGCATAGCCAAACCGGCCGAAACGTTTCTTCAGTGCCGGGTCGAGACCCTGGGCAAGGTCGGTGCTGAGGCCGATGCTCGCAACATTGAAGAAAGCGTGACCATTGACGGTCCCGACATCGATCAGACGCCTTCCGCCCTGTACGATCACGTCGGCGGCCTTCCGCAGATCCAACGGTATTTCGAGCGTTCGTGCCAGATCGTTCGCCGTCCCCATTGGAATGATGCCCATCGGCAGCCCGCTTTCCATGGCCGCGACCGCCGCTGAGGACACCGAGCCATCGCCGCCGCACACGATCACAAGGTCGGCCCTATGGCGAAGGCGTACGATATCGCGTGCTATCTCGGGCAGCGCCTCAAACGTCTCGACGCTGACGCGGAGCCCGCCGGCCTCCAGCCGTTCGACGATCGGTGCGATAGATTCCTGCCCGCGTCGCGCCTTTGGATTGACGAGCAGAAGGGCGCGTCTGGTCGTGATGTCGTTCATGCGGCGTAGATAGGGTGCTTGCCTGCGGATTACGACGTCAAAAGGCGCCTGGGAAGACAAGTCACAAAATGACGGCTCCGGCAGCCGTTTGCGAAGGTTGAAATTCGGCCCACAAGGTAATACCTTATAGAAAATGGGTATTACCAGGATGCGGACATGACCAGCACAGTCACAGCCAAGGGACAGGTGACCATCCCGAAGCCGGTCCGCGACCTGCTCGGAATCGTTCCGGGCAGCAAGGTTGATTTCCGCCGCACCGATGACGGCAATGTGTTGATCGTGCGTAGCGACAAGAAGCAGCCCGCCAGCCGCTTCGCGAAATTGCGCGGCCATGCCGGCAAGGGACTCGACACCGACGCGATCATGGCACTGACGCGTGACGCTGGTCGACACCAACGTTCTGCTCGACCTTGTCACGGACGATGCGAACTGGGCGGATTGGTCGATCGCCCAGCTTGAGACGGCAAGCCTCAATGGGTCGTTGTTGATCAACGATGCAGTCTATGCCGAGCTTGCCGTTCGCTACGACCGCATCGAGGATATCGACGCGTTTCTCGACGAAGCCGGTCTCCAAATGGCTCCGATGCCCCGGGCAGCACTGTTCCTCGCCGGAAAGGTCTTTACGCGGTATCGCAAATCGGGCGGATCGCGCACTGGTGTCCTGCCTGACTTCTTCATCGGCGCCCATGCCGCCGTCGATGGACTGCCGTTGCTCACCCGCGACGTCGGCCGCTACCGCACCTATTTTCCATTGCTGAAACTGATCGCACCGGACTACTGAACAGCCCGCCGGCCCGAGAAGCACGATTTGGCGCCAAGGCAGAGGCCCTTTTGCCTCTTAATCCGGAAGTCTTGGTGAGATGTTCCGTGCAAGATTGTCGTCTGGCTATAGAACTGAGTGGCTGCATGGCCTAATCGGCGACCGGTCGCTGGTTTCATCACCTGTTCAGAGCGGTTTCCGGATCCATTTTGCCAGGACGCCAACGATGCCCTCCCGGAACAACAGCACCGCGACAACGAAGATGATGCCTTGGCCGATCGTGACCCAGTCGCCAAATGTCGCGAGGTAATTCTGCATCGTGACGATGACTGCCGCGCCGACGATCGGTCCGAACACCGTGCCCATGCCGCCTAAGAGCGTCATCAGCACGACCTCGCCGGACATGGTCCAGTAGACGTCGGTAAGCGACGCCAATTGGAACACGATTGCCTTGGTTGCGCCGGCGACGCCGGCGAGCGTGGCCGACAGCACGAATACGGCGAGCTTGTAGCGGTTGACCCGATAGCCCAGCGAGATCGCGCGAGGCTCGTTCTCGCGGATCGCCTTCAACACCTGTCCAAACGGCGAATGGATGATCCGATAGATCAACAATATGCCGGCGAAGAAGATGGCGAGCACGAAGAAATAGAGCACTTCGCTCGAGCGCAGGTCGATCAGCCCGAACAGATGCCCGCGCGGCACGGCCTGGATGCCGTCCTCGCCACCGGTAAACGCCGCCTGCAGCGAGAAGAAATAGATCATCTGCGCAAAAGCCAGCGTCACCATGGCGAAATAGATGCCGTGGCGGCGAATGGCGAGGGAGCCAATGGCGAGACCGAGCACGGCAGCCACCAGCGCGCCCGCGATGATGGCGAGTTCGGGCGTCAAACCCCACACCTTTGCCGCATGGGCCGAGACGTAGCTCGCCATGCCGAAATAGGCAGCGTGGCCGAACGACAAGAGCCCGCCATAGCCGAGCAACAGGTTGAAGGCGCAGGCAAACAGCGCGAAGCACAGCACCTTCATGACGAAGATCGGATAGAGCAGAAATGGCGCGGCGATGAGGAAGACGAAGAGCGCGGCGAAGATCGCAAAGTGATGACGTGGCATGCCCGCGGCGCCAACCGACGTGATGGCCACCATCGCGATCGGGTTGGTGTCGGTTGTCATCACACACTCCGCCCAAACAGACCCGCGGGCTTGACGAGTAGCACGAGCGCCATGATGACAAAGATCACCACGGCCGAGCCTTCCGGATAGAACACGCGGGTCAGACCCTCGATCAGCCCAAGCCCGAAGCCGGTGAGGATCGAGCCCAGAATCGAGCCCATGCCGCCGATGACGACGACGGCGAAGACGACAATGATCAGGTCTGCCCCCATGTTCGGATTGACTGCGTATATCGGCGCGGCGAGCACGCCGGCGAAACCCGCCAGTGCGACGCCGAAACCATATGTGAGCGTGACCAGCAGCGGCACGTTGATGCCGAACGCGCCGACCATGGTCGGGTTCTCGGTCGCTGCCCTGAGATAGGCGCCAAGGCGGGTCTTTTCGATAATGAACCAGGTCGCGAGACACACGATGAGTGAAGCCACGATCACCCAGGCGCGCGAATTTGGCAGGTACATGAAACCGAGATTATGCCCGCCGGTCAGAAGCGGCGGCGGCGGGTAAGGCAGGCCGGATACGCCGAAAAACTGGCGGAAGAAGCCGACGATGATCAGCGCCAGGCCGAAAGTGAGAAGCAGACCGTAGAGATGGTCGAGGTGATAGAGTCGTCGGATCAGCACGCGCTCGAGCACGATGCCGGTGACGCCGACGATCGGCGGCACGATGAACGCGGCCCACCAGTAGCCGACGCCGAGATAGTTGAGCAGCATCCAGGTGCCGAAGGCGCCCAGCATGTACTGCGCGCCATGCGTGAAATTGATGATGTTCAAGAGACCGAAGATGACCGCCAGCCCGAGGCTCAGAACCGCGTAAAAGGACCCATTGATCAGCCCGAGCAGCAACTGGCCGAACAGGACCTGCGGCGGAATTCCAAGCAGTTCGAACATGGTCGCTCCGGCTGACTTGTCGACGAAAGGACGCGCCGAGCGGCTCGGCGCGTCGTTGGCGAGGCTCGCTTACTTGACGAGCGGACAGCCGCCGTCGGCGAGCGGGCGGAACGCTTTGTCGGCCGGAATGGTGGCCACCGTCTCGAAATAATCCCATGGCCCCTTCGATTGGTCCGGCTTCTTGACGCGGAACAGATACATGTCGTGCAGCTTGCGCCCGTCCGCGCGGATCGTGCCCTTGCCGAACAGCGGATCATCGGTCGGCATTTCCTTCATCTTGGCCATCACCTTGGCCGCGTCCTTGTCGCCGACGGCCTCGACGGCTTTAAGGTAATGCAGGACCGAAGCGTAGACTCCGGCCTCGATCATCGAAGGCTTCTGTCCGGCATTCCGCTCCTGGAAGCGGGCAGAGAATTCCCGCGTTTGATCGTTCTTGTCCCAGTAGAACGCGCCGGTGAGCACGAGGCCCTGCGCCACTTCGAGGCCAAGCGCATGCACGTCATTGATGAACATCAGCAGGGCGGCGAGCGCCTGGCCACCCTGTGTGATGCCGAATTCCGACGCCTGCTTGACCGCGTTAATCGTGTCGCCGCCGGCATTGGCGAGGCCGACGACCTTGGCACCCGACCCTTGCGCCTGCAGCAGGAAGGACGAGAAATCCTGGCCGGGGAAAGGATGACGGACGGCGCCGAGAACCTTGCCGCCCGATGCTTCGACGACCTTCGACGTATCGCGCTCGAGCGCGTGGCCGAAGGCGTAGTCCGCCGTGACGAAGAACCAGCTATCGCCGCCTTGTGCGACCATGGCCGAGCCGGTGCCGTTGGCAAGCGCCCAGGTGTCGTAGGTCCAGTGGACGGTGTTGGGCGAACAGGCTTTGCCGGTGAGGTCCGACGAGGCCGGACCCGAGGCGAGGAAGATCTTGTTCTTCTCCTTGGTAATCTCGTTGACGGCGAGCGCCACCGACGAGGTTGGCACGTCGGCGATCACATCGACATTTTCGGTGTCGTACCACTGGCGGGCGATGTTCGAGCCAACGTCCGGCTTGTTCTGGTGGTCGGCGGAGACGATCGACACATTGATGCCCTTGTCCGCCGCCTTGAAGTCTTCCGCCGCCATCTGGGCGGCGATGACCGAGCCTTCGCCGGCGATGTCTGCATAGATGCCGGAACGGTCATTCAGAACGCCGATCTTGACATCCGTGGCGTAGGCCGCGCCTGCCATCAGCAGGCTCGCCGTTGAAGCCAGAATAAATCCCATTTTTTTCATCGCTACTTCCCTCCGATTGCGGCGCAATGCGCCGTTGATGATTGCCTCAGACACCGAGATAGGCGTGCAGCTTGTCAATGTTGGCGTCGAGTTCGTCGTTGGGGATCGTGTCGATCACGCGCCCCTGTTCCACCACGTAGTGCCGGTCCGCGACCAACGCGGCAAAATGAAAATTCTGTTCGACGAGCACGATCGTGAATCCCTCCTCCTTGAGCCGGGCAATGGTGCGGCCGATCTGCTGCACAATGACGGGTGCAAGCCCTTCGGTCGGCTCGTCGAGCAGCAAGAGCTTCGCGCCGGTCCGCAAAATCCGGCCGATGGCAAGCATCTGCTGTTCGCCGCCCGAAAGCTTGGTGCCTTGGCTCGAAAGCCGCTCCTTCAGGTTCGGGAAAAGCTCGAAAATCTGCTCGACGCTGAGCCCACCGGGGCGCACCTTCGGCGGCAGCATCAAATTCTCCTCGACCGAGAGGCTGGAAAAGATCGCGCGCTCCTCTGGGCAGTAGGCGATGCCCATCTGTGCGATCGACCGCGACGGCAGCTTGATCGTCTCACGGCCGTCATAGGTGACCGAGCCCGAGCGCCTGGAAAGGATGCCCATGACGGCCTTCAGCGTCGTCGTCTTGCCGGCGCCATTGCGGCCGAGCAGCGTCACCACTTCGCCTTCGCCAACCTCGAAGCTCACGCCGTGAAGCACATGGCTCTCGCCGTACCAGCCCTGCAGGCCATCGACGCGGAGGAGGGGTCTCGCCGAGGAGGCAACAGCCGGCCTGCTCGTCAGTTCAGCTTCAACCATGGCCGGCCCCGATATAGGCTTCGATAACGCGCGGATCTTTGGATACCGCAGCATAGTCGCCTTCGGCGAGGACTTTGCCGCGCGCGAGCACGGTGATGCGGTTCGACAGCGAGGCTACGACCGACAGATTGTGCTCAACCATCAAAATGGTGCGGTTCTTGGAGATGCGCCGGATCAGCGCCGAGATGCGCTCAATGTCTTCTTGTGCCATGCCTGCCATAGGCTCATCGAGGAGCAGCATTTCAGGGTTCAGCGCCAGTGTCGTCGCGATTTCAAGCGCGCGCTTGCGGCCGTAGGACAGATCGCTGGCGCGGATGTCCGAAAACTCGGTCAAACCGACATCGGCGAGAAGAGCCGCAGCCTCGCTATTGAAATTGGAGAGCACTTTCTCGGAGCGCCAGAAATCGAAACTGTCGCCGCGCCGGCGCTGCAGCGCGATGCGGACATTCTCGAGTGCGGTCATGTGCGGAAACACCGCCGATATCTGGAAGGAGCGCACAAGGCCCAGCCGCGCGATGTCGGCCGGCTGCATCCTGGTGATGTCCCGGCCCTGGTAGCGGATCGCGCCGCGCGTCGGCTGCAGGAATTTGGTCAGCAAGTTGAAGAGGGTCGTCTTGCCTGCGCCGTTGGGGCCGATCAGCGCGTGGATCGATCCTCGCTCCACCGTCAGGTTGACATTGTTGACAGCGACGAAACCCTTAAATTCCTTAGTCAATCCCGCTGCTTCGAGGATCGCTCCGGAATTCATGCGCGGGAACCTTCGCCCGTCATCGGCGTGAAAACGTGGAACCGCGCTGCGAGGCTGTCCGCCCCCAGGGTGACTTCCATGGTTTCCTCCCGTGGCACTCCTGCCCGCAACAAACGACCTAATGCACATCGCGTCAAGGCCGCAATTTTCAGAAGCCTCGAACTTCACGAAGCGCTGAGTCAACTGCCCTTGGCACAGGCTCGCCTCGAGAAGCTGGCGTGCGGTTGGCATCACATCCGATCGAGCGGCATTTACAGGGATCTGTTGCGGTCTTTGAC
Organism: Mesorhizobium sp. WSM4840; assembly: GCF_055811755.1. Lineage (NCBI taxonomy): Bacteria > Pseudomonadati > Pseudomonadota > Alphaproteobacteria > Hyphomicrobiales > Phyllobacteriaceae > Mesorhizobium > Mesorhizobium sp. WSM4840. Next base: position 243,666 of record NZ_JBVVQD010000003.1, on the reverse strand, counting down.
TGCCGGCGCTGTGGCACGGGGCCTTCGATGAACCCCATCCCTGGCCGAGCAGTGCGAAATCCCTCGCCGCCCGACTAGATGAATGCGAAAAGCTTAGCTGCGTTAGTTCGAGTTGGGGTTGTCCTTGCCGCGGTTTGGATCCTTGCCGGCAGCCTGGCTGCTCTGTTGGGCTTGTCCTTCTTGTCCTGATTGCCGCGGTTGCTCGACGCGGCGATTGTTCCCGCGGGGAACATATCGGCCTTTCGAGAGTTCGCGCTATAGGACCGCAATGAACGCGAGGAAGGGGATTGCCGTCGAAGCTTTTTGAAGGATGACCTTCGCTTTTGAGAAGTTGTCAGGATTGATCGTGGACACACCAGACGAAGCTGTGGACGCGGCACCGCGGATAAGCGGCCTCGATCGTGCACGGGTGCGACAAGCTTTTGACGTGCGATTCACGATCGAGCGCGTGCGCAGCGATTACTTGGCGATCTATCGCTCGCTCATGGAGGGCACAACGAATGCACTTGGTTCTCAAAACAAGCGCGCTAAAAATACCGCAATGATGACTATGGCTACCTGACAGAGCAAGGAGAGGGCTCGGCTGCCCGTACGGCCGGCCCGGATCAGCGCCTGAGCCGCCTTGGTCGCTTCTGAACGGGAGGGGTTGACCATGACCACTCAACTCGAAGACCGCAAGATTGATCCAGCCGTAGCGCTCCCGGCAATCGACGAAACGGCACCGCGCGAGCCGCATCGGCAATTTGCGCTGAAACACGAGGATTGCTTCGTCGTCGCAGACAGCTACGGCGACATACGCGGCACCGGCGACGGGCTTTTCCGCGACGACACGCGTGTACTGTCGCGCTTCCGCCTGTTCATCGGCGGCAGGATGCCGTCGCTGCTCGGCGCCTCGCTGTCGCAGGACAACATCCTGTTCACCGCCAATCTCACCAACCTGGCCACTATCGGGCCGAATGGCAGCGAAGCATTGCCGGGCGTCGTCCATATCGACCGGACGCGGTTCATCTGGCAGGACCGCATGTTCGAACGCATCACCTTCACCAACTATTCCGCGCGCGAGGTGGATCTGCCGGTTCGGCTCGACTTCGACGCCGATTTCCGTGACATGTTCGAGGTGCGCGGCACTACGCGTAGCCGCCGCGGCCGCGCGCATGACGCGCTGGTCGGCGAGGCGAGCGTAACGTTCCGATATGAAGGCCTCGACAATGTGGCTCGTCAATCGGTCATCGCATTCTCGATCAAGCCCGATCAGGTGCACCCCAACCACGCCGACTTCCTTATTCTCGTGGCAAGGCGTGACAGCAGAGCATTGTACCTGGAGGTCGGCCACAGCGAAGAGACCCCCTCCAGCGACCGCTTTCGCGCGGCCGCTGCGCGAGCCCGCTTTGCCATGCGCTCAAAGCGCCGGCAGGGCGCCACCGTCTTCAGCTCCGGCCGCGTGTTCAACGACTGGCTGACACGCACGCGCGCCGACATCGCGCTGCTGACGACCGATCTGGAAACCGGGCCATACCCGTATGCCGGCATCCCCTGGTTTTCGACGGCTTTCGGCCGCGATGGCGTCATTTCCGCCTTACAGATGCTCTGGCTCAATCCGGACCTTGCTCGCGGGGTGCTGGCCTTCCTTGCCCACTATCAGTCGACCGAGATCTCTGTGTTCGACGATGCCGAACCTGGCAAAATCATGCATGAAACCCGGAAGGGCGAAATGGCCGTGCTGCGCGAGCTGCCGTTCGGCCGCTACTATGGCGGCGTCGACACCACGCCACTCTATGTCTATCTGGCTTCGTCCTACGCCGATCGCACCGGAGACGAGGCATTCGTCGATCGCATGTGGAACTCGCTGGGCGCTGCCACTGCGTGGATGGAGGAGGTCGGAACCCGCAACGGGGAAGGCTTTGTAACCTACAACAGGGCGGCCGACACGGGTCTGTTCAACCAAGGCTGGAAGGACAGCGCCGATGCCATCTTCCATGCCGACGGCACGATCCCCAAAGGGCCGATCGCATTGGTCGAGGTGCAAGGTTATGTCTTCGCCGCATATCAAGGTATGGCCGCGCTGGCCGCCAGACGCGGCGACGATGCAAAGGCGGCGCACTGGAGCGCCCTGGCAGAGAGGATCCGTGAGGCGGTGGAAACGCATTTCTGGATGCCGGACCGAGATTTCTATGCTTTGGCAATCGACGGAGAAGGCAAGCAATGCGCGGTTCGCGCGTCCAATGCCGGTCACCTGCTCTATGTCGGGCTGCCTTCAGCGGAACGGGCGCAGGCCCTTGCCACCCAGCTGCTCTCTGGTCATCTCCATAGCGGTTGGGGCGTTCGCACACTGGCCGACGACGAGGTCCCATTTAACCCGATGTCCTATCATAATGGGTCGATCTGGCCGCACGACACTGCACTCTGCGCCTCCGGGCTCGCCCGCTATCACGAGCGCGACAGCGTCGTGAAGCTGATGAGCGGTATGTTCGAGGCGGCGGTCCGTTTCAACATGCGCCTGCCGGAGCTGTTCTGCGGCTTTACGCGCGCGGCCAGCGATTCACCGGTGGCCTACCCGGTCGCATGTCTGCCGCAAGCATGGTCGGCAGGCTCCGCGTTCATGATGCTGCAGGCCTGCCTGGGTATCCGGGTCGACGGCTGGAAGCGCGAGATCACTGTGGAACGCCCGCGGCTGCCGATCGGTATCGACAACATTGTTATCCGCCATCTGGCCATCGGCGAGGCGAAAGTCGATCTCATCTTCGAGCGCATTGGCGACCGCGTTGTGTGCTATCTCGACCATCGCCATGAAGGTCTGGTGCCTCTGGTGGTGCGCTCTTAGCGCAGGCCGGCTCCCCATGTGCTCCGTGACGGACTCTGCCATCAACGACTACGGCCCAACTGATACCTGCGCCGATCGCCAGCGCACCGACTGTACGGTGGTACCTGCCCAAGCCAAACCGGACGGCTATCTGCTCGCAGCGTCGCTACAAGATCGCTGAAACGTCGCCCTGGATGCTGACATGCTGGCGCAGGAGCGTGCGCGCCCGCGTCGCCGGCGAGGATTGCTTCCACGATCGCGCACCCACCGTCCTCATTGCCCTCCGCGCATGCGCCGGGCTTTCCTTCTGGCCGAACGTCGCGCCAGCCACAATGAGCCGGCGCGACTTTGGTTCTTCATCTGTCGCCGGGCGTGTCGGGCGCACTGTTATGCTCCCCAGACCTGCCGGGATCCCGATCGCCTAGCTCGCCGGCAGCACCTTCACCGCCATTGCCTGGACCTGAGTTGACGTGGCCGGAGTTGCCGTTTCCGTCGTCATCGCCGTCATCGCCGTCATCGCCGTCATCGCCGTCATCGCCGTCATCGCCGTCATCGCCGTCATCGCCGTCATCGCCATCATCGCCGCCGCCGCCGCCATCGCCGCCATCATCGCCCCCATCGCCATTATCGCCGCCATCGCCACCATCGCCATTGTCGCCACCGCCGCCATTATCGCCGCCGCTGTCGTCGGGAGCCAAGACACTTTGGATTTGCGCAGTGGTCATCGGCGGACATTGGTCGATTTGCGCCGCCGTGAGAATGTCAGTCCGGTTCAGCGCCACGCAGCAAAGCTCATAGTTAGCGTTCGTCAGAGGGTTGCATTGCTGAGCCGTGAGTACGGGCCGCTCGATCTCTTGGACTCGTGCTGGAACGGTCGCTGCCACTCCAAAAAAGGTGGCTGATATCAACACTATACCGGTGCTGTTGAGTAGTGACTCTAGCGTACACATATTAGCTCTCCATTATATTAATTGCTACTAAAACGCGAATACTGTTTCAAATGTTCCCGTCACCGTTACAATTTGTTAACCAAAAACGGGACGCTAAGGCGTCGCGAGGGATTGCTTTAGGTTCAGCGTCGACTATTGCGAGGCGACCACAGAGGCCCCTCGTTTATGATGCGAATTCTGACGCTGCACACATGCGCTGTCCTGCTCTCGGCCTGCACCCAGGCTTCCGGCGCTGGCACTACCATGCAGACGCAGGGCTATGCGTTTGCGCCCCCTGCCTTCAAAACCTTCTGCGCTAAGGAAAAAACGCTTTGCGACACCAGAGGCAAGACCAAAGTTGTGGACTTGACGGGACCTCGCAAGGCGGAGCTCGCAAGAGTCAACGCCGCAGTCAACCACCGCATTGCTGAACGAAGCGATGTCAGCACCACGGGCAAGGCCGACGAGTGGGACTTGCCGAAAGACCAGGGCGATTGCGAGGACTTCGCCATCCTCAAGAAAAGCGAGCTACTCAAGCTCGGCTGGCCGGCTTCTGTCCTGCTGCTGACTGTGGCGCGCAGCGGGAAAGAAGGCCACACCGTTCTGACAGTGCGCACCAGCCAGGGTGATCTGGTGCTCGACAACAAAACGTCGGCGATCAGGGACTGGTCGCGAACGTCCTACCGTTACTTTGCACGCCAGTCACAGTCGAACGGCAAGGTGTGGGAGCGGATAGGCAAGGCCGGACAACCGTAGGCGCGTCTGCGGCTCGCGCAACCGCTTGTGCTGCGGTCCCTCAAGATCGTTCGGGCACGCGTTTTTGGCGAGCGCGAACTCGCAATGCTGAAATGGGATATGCCGTCACCGCCGGAGCGCATCAAGGGCAAGGCCGACTATGACTATGACCTGATGGTCGTGGAGCCGCGAATTGACCGTCCATGATGCCCGCCTGATGCCGCCGAGCTATGTCAAGCCGTACGTGAAGCGCCAGAAGAACGATGCTGCCGATGCCGAGGCGATCACCCGGCCGACGATGCGGTCGTCGAGATCAAGGAGCGATGAGCAGCAGAGCATCATGGTGCTTCACCGGGTCCGGCTGACGTCCACACATGGCGCAACTGAGCCTATCACGAAACGCGAATCCGCAGCATGTGAGGGAAGCCGCTATAGGAATGATCGATGTTTGTTCGCCAAAAGTCGCGTAACATTGTATTCGGGAACCACTGGGCGATCCACTATCTGCTCGCCATCGTCGCTACAAGATCGCTGAAACGCTCGCCCTGGATGCTGACATGCTGGCGCAGGAGCGTGCGCGCCCGCTCCGCGTCGCCGGCTAGGATTGCTTCCACGATCGCGCCATGCTCGGCGAACGAGGTGGCAACGCGGTTGCGCACGCGAAGCTGGAGACGCCTGTAGGGTTGCAGACGGCGATGCAGTGCGACGCACTGCTCGGCCAGGAAACCGCTGTGGCTGGCAGCATAGATAGCCTTGTGAAAACGTTCGTTATCGTAATAGTAGAGGTCGCTGTCGCCGGCCGAGGACGAACGCTCGCAATCTGCATGCGCGGCCAGGATGGTTGTGCGATCGGCATCGGTGAACCGTCGCGCGGCCAGCGAACCGGCCAAACCTTCAAGTTCCGCCATCACCTCGAACATTTCGAAAACGCGGTGCGGTCCCGGATCGATCACCACGGCACCCCGGCGCGGCCGGATCTCCACCAGCCCGATCGCGTTCAACTGCATCAGCGCCTCGCGCACCGGCGTTCTCGACACGCCGAAGCGTGTTGCCAACTGCACCTCGTCTAGTCGTGCACCGGGGGCGAAGTCGTTCGAGATGATGCCGTTTTCGATCTCGTCACGTAGGCGTTGAACAACATTCCCTGACATTTTCGGACTCCAAAATGCATTACGCGCATTCTTGTATGCAAGATAGTTGACTTTGCGCACAATCGCATTTAATAACGATACCACAATAGGCAAGTCGCACACAATTGGCGGATTCAACCGAGCAGTAGCACCGCGAGCGCGCGGAGGGTCTTTTGCGCCGATTTCGACTTTGCCAGGAGGACTCCGACATGGCAGGTATCTCGTTCTTTAGCGATATGGTGCAAAGCATCACCGATCGCGGCCGCAGGCTGCTTGCGGCAGGCGCGCGCAGCGAGCCGATCCAAGCCGAGACGAATATCGACACGCTCTGCGACATGCTTTTGTCGAGCCGGGGCGAAGCCTCGGGCATGGCATTGGCCGCCGAGGTCCTTCAGCGCTGGGCCCAACTGGACGCGGTCGGTCAGCAAGACTTCGTGCGTATGCTGCACGAACAGTTCGGCCCAGACATCGCCAAGCTTGACAAAGCCATCGAGCGCTACCGCAGCGACAGGAGTTCGGACGCCGTCATCGAACTGCACCAGGCCGCCGAGCCGCGTCGCCAGGAACTGGTGCGCAGACTCAACCTGGCCCCCAAAGGCACGGCAAGACTGGTGGAGATGCGCGAGCGCCTATTAGCCATGAAGGACGCGACGGAGCCGTTTCGCGCCGTCGATGCCGACTTCGCCCACCTGTTCGGCTCATGGTTCAACCGCGGTTTTCTGACCCTGCGTCCGATCGACTGGTCGACGCCAGCCGACATCCTGGAGAAGATCATCAGATACGAGGCTGTGCATGAAATCGCCGGCTGGGAGGAACTGCGGCGGAGGCTAGCTCCAGCCGACCGCAGGTGCTTTGCGTTCTTCCACCCGCGTCTCGCAGACGATCCGCTGATCTTCGTTGAGGTTGCGCTGACCAAGGCGATTCCCTCTGCCATCGCTGATGTGCTCGATGTAAACCGTTCGCCGATCACGGCCCAGGACGCCACCACCGCTGTCTTCTATTCGATCTCCAACTGCCAGGACGGACTGCGCGGCATCTCTTTCGGGAACTTTCTGATCAAGCAGGTGGTGGAGGATTTGCGCCGCGACCTGCCGGGCTTGAAGACCTTCGTGACGCTGTCGCCGGTTCCGGGTTTCGCTGGCTGGCTAGCAAGACTGCGCAAGGCGACCGATCCGAGCCTCGATGATCAGGCCCTCAAGACGCTCGAGCTGCTGGACGATCCGAGCTGGGCGGACAATCCGCAGAAGGCACGGGTCGTTGAAGCTGTGCTCCTCCCGCTCGCCGCACGCTATTTCGTCAAGGAACGTGCCACCGGCAGACGGCCGGTCGATCCTGTGGCGCGTTTCCATTTGGGCAACGGCGCTCGCCTTGAACGGCTGAACTTCCTCGCCGATCGCTCCGCCAAGGCGATGCGGCAGTCCCACGGCTTGATGGTCAACTACTTTTACAAGTTGGACGACATCGAGGCGAACCACGAAGCCTTGGCGCAACATGGCGAGATCGCTGCTTCGCCGGAGGTGAGAAAACTGGCGGCAACCGCTTCGACCGACACCAGTATTGGCGCCCCGGTTCGTCGACGCCGCACCGAAATGCAGAAAACCTAATAAGCAAATTGGGAGGAGTTCAATGAGCAATCACCTGTTCGACGCCATGCGAGCATCCGCCAAGTCAGGCGAGTCGATTTTCATCGAGACTATTGATGGTCAGCGTTGGACCTATGCAGATGCGCTGCGGCTCTCCGGACAGATCGCCAGCGCAATTGATGTGCTCGGCGTTCGCCCAGGCGACCGCGTCGCGGTCCAGGTGGACAAGAGCCCGCTGGCTCTGATGCTCTATCTCGCATGCGTGCGCTGCGGGGCGATATATCTGCCGCTGAATACCGCCTATACGCTGGCTGAACTCGACTATTTTATCGGTGACGCCGAACCGCGGCTCGTCATCGTCTCCTCGAAGTCGCGAGCTGATGTCGAAAGGATCGCGCACGGCCACGGCGCGATTGTCGAAACGCTCGATGCGGACGGCGCCGGGTCGCTCATGGAGTTGGCCCGGGACGAGTCTGCCGATTTTCTCGACGCGGCGCGCGCGCCTGACGATCTCGCCGCGATCCTGTACACATCTGGGACCACCGGCCGTTCCAAGGGCGCAATGCTGACGCACGACAACCTTTTGTCCAATGCATTAGCACTGCGCGAATGCTGGCACGTGACCGCAGCCGACCGGCTGATCCACGCGCTGCCGATTTTTCACACGCATGGGCTCTTCGTGGCGACCAATGTCACGCTGGTTTCCGGCGCCTCGATGTTTCTGCTGCCAAAGTTCGAGCCTGGCGAAATCCTTCCTCTGATGTCGCGGGCGACGCTGATGATGGGCGTGCCGACCTTCTATGTCCGGTTGCTTCAGCATGAGGGCCTGAACCGGGAGACGGTCGACAACATTCGGCTGTTCATCTCCGGCTCGGCGCCGCTGCTCGCTGAAACGCACGCCGCATTCAAGCAGCGCACCGGTCACGCCATTCTCGAACGCTACGGCATGACCGAAACCAACATGAACACCTCAAACCCCTATGACGGCGAGCGAAGGGCAGGGACAGTAGGTTTCCCACTCCCGTGCGTGTCGGTGAGGGTCACCGATCCGGCCACGGGCGAGACGCTCGGACCAGGCGAAACCGGCATGATCGAGATCAAGGGCCCGAACGTTTTCAAAGGTTATTGGCGGATGCCTGAAAAGACTGCGGCGGAGTTCACCAAGGACGGCTATTTCATCAGCGGCGACCTCGGCAAGATCGATGAGGCGGGCTATCTCCACATCGTCGGCCGCGACAAGGACCTGGTGATCTCCGGCGGCTATAATATCTACCCGAAGGAAGTCGAGGGTGAGATCGATCAACTCGTCGGTGTCGCCGAGAGTGCGGTCATCGGCATTGCACATCCGGATTTCGGGGAGGGGGTGACGGCCATCGTGGTGCTCAAGCCCGGTGCCACAATGGACGAAAAGGCCGTGCTCAACGCGCTGCGCGACCGCCTCGCGCGCTACAAGCAGCCGAAACGGGTGATTTTCGCCGAGGACCTTCCGCGCAACACCATGGGAAAGGTGCAGAAGAATCTTCTGCGCGACCGGTTCAGCAACCTTTACATGCCCGCCTCCTAGGAGGCGCTGACTACCCTGCGTTGGTGCTTGGGAGCGAGACCAACGCAGGCTGATCTACTAACCGATGGAAATGAGAACGGGCGCCTGAAGGCGTTTCCCGAGGGAGGAAGCTATGAACATCCAGATTCTGTCGATCGCGCTGCTGGTCGGCATGTTCGTGATCGCCACCATCCAGCCGATCAATATGGGCGCACTCGCCTTCGCATGCGCCTTTCTGGTCGGCTCGCTCATCATGGCCATGAAGCCGGCGGAAATATTTGCTGGCTTCCCGAGCGACCTCTTCCTGACACTGGTCGGCATTACCTACCTGTTCGCCATCGCCCAGATCAACGGTACTATCGATTGGCTGGTCGAGGGCGCGGTCAAACTGGTGCGCGGACATGTGGCGTGGATTCCCTGGGTCATGTTCCTGGTCGCCGCCGTCATCACCGGCTTCGGTGCGCTCGGACCTGCGGCGGTCGCCATCCTGGCCCCGGTGGCGCTGGGTTTTGCGTTCCAGTACCGCATCAATCCGGTCATGATGGGATTGATGGTTATTCACGGTGCACAGGCGGGCGGCTTTTCGCCGATCAGCGTCTATGGTGGCATCACCAACCAGATCGTCGAAAAGGCGGGGTTGCCGTTCGCGCCGACATCACTGTTTCTCTCCAGCTTCTTCTTCAACCTGGCCATCGCCGTCCTCGTATTCTTCCTCTTCGGCGGCTCGAAGGTGCTGCGTAAGTATTCGATGGCGTCGGGACCGCTGCCTGACCTCCACCCCGAGGGCGTGACGCAGTCAATCGTCGGCCACGGCGGCACGCCGGCTACTCCGATCAGCCATCACGTCTTTGAGGAGCAGACAAAAAATGTGTCGGCGCTTTCCGGCCTGACTACGGAAAGGTTGACGACATTAATCGGCCTAACCGCGCTCGCGGTCGGCGCACTTGTCTTCAAGTTCAATGTCGGCCTGGTGGCGATCACTGTTGCGGTCGCGCTCGCACTCCTCTCGCCGAAGACCCAAAAGGCAGCGATCGACAAGGTCAGCTGGTCGACGGTGCTCCTGATCGCCGGCATCATCACCTATGTCGGCGTCATGGAGAAGATCGGCACGATCGACTACGTCGCCCACGGCATTTCAAGCCTGGGCATGCCGCTGCTGGTTGCACTCCTCCTCTGCTTCACCGGCGCCATTGTATCGGCATTCGCCTCGTCCACGGCATTGCTGGGAGCCATCATTCCACTGGCCGTGCCCTTCCTCCTGCAGGGACAGATCAGTGCCATAGGTGTGGTTGCCGCGATCGCGATCTCCACCACCATCGTTGACACCAGTCCGTTTTCGACCAACGGCGCGCTGGTCGTCGCCAATGCCCGGGAAGCAGAGCGCGAGAGCGTGCTGAAGACGTTGCTGATCTACAGCGCGCTTATCGCCATCATCGGCCCTGTCATCGCCTGGCTGGTTTTCGTGGTCCCCGGGTTAGTTTGAACGGTCGGCCGCTTCCCGGACATTCCCAATCAGTCTGGCCGCTCCGGTGCAATTTGACCGGCGGCCAGGCTTGACCCCGAACCTGATCTGGTCGGCGTCAACAAGAAAAACGCCGGCGCAGGCAGAACTGATTCCCTATCAAAGCAGCCGTTGGGCCGATAGGGTGCCCCGCCCGGTTTGGCTACGTGACCCCGCTCAGGCAGGCGAGGGCGCGTAGCGGCTGCCCAGCGAATAGCGGCTGCCGACATAGGTGAGCTTGTTGACGGTGGCGACCGCCGCGCCTGACCAGGTCCGCCGATGCAGGAGCAGGCAGGGGTCGCCTGGCCGGATCATCAAACGGCCGGCGGCCACCTCGTCGGCGGCGACGGCCGAGATCACGTGCTCCACTTCCGTCAGCGGCGTCGCCCGCTGCAGATAGTCGTAGGTGGTGGTCGCAACAAAATTTTGCCGGTGGTAGTCCGGTGCGAGCGCCGAATTGACGAAGCGTTCCTCAAGCTGGACGGGCACATCGTCCTCGAAATGCACGATGATCGAATGGGCGACCGGCCTGCGGCGCATGAACTCGAAGGCGACAATGAGGTCCAGCGCCGGGTCGCGGATCTTCTCGAGCACGACGACCTCGGCCCTGTGGCGTCCGCCGCGCGCGGCGATCTCGCCGGCGATGTTCCTGATTTCGATGAGAGCAGATTGCGGTTTCGGCGGCGCCACGAAGGTGCCTACGCCCTGGATGCGCAGGAGGTGGCCTTCCGAGGTCAGTTCCCTCAGCGCCCGGTGCACGGTCATGCGCGAGACGCCGAGCGTGCTGACCAGCTCGTTTTCGGAAGGCAGCCTGCGGTCCTTCGGCCATTTGCCGCTGCCGATGTTGCCAAGCACGTAGTCCTTGACCTTTTCGTAGAGCGGTCCGGCAGTTTCGGGAAGCTTGATCATCGCCCTCTCTCCATTCGGACGATGGTCTTCAGGCCGCCGCTCGCACCTGCGATCAGGCGGTGGTAGGCGGCGGGAATTTCGCCGATCGCGATCTCCTCGGCCACGAAACGCGACAACGCGGGGGCGAGATCGCCAAGCATGGCTACGGCCGGCGCAAGCTCGTCGGCGAAGGCGTGGCAGCCGACAAGCGCGATCTCGCGCTCGACCAGGAAGTTGGGGTCGAGGTCGAGGCGGCCATGCGAAATGCCGACCAGCGCCAGCGTGCCGCCGCCGGCCAAACGATCGAGCAGCCGCGCCATCACCGTCACATTTCCCGTCGCGTCGATGGCATGGCGCAAGTTGGGATCGTGGGACAGGATGTCCAGGTCGACGACGGTCGCGCCGCTCACCTCGGCCACGAGATCCGCACGTGCCGCATTGCGGTCGGCGACGAGGACCGGTCTCTCGCTGCGCCGCGACAGGAGCAGCGCCGCCAGCCCGCCGATCGGGCCGCAACCGGCGATAAGCACTGGCGCCCCGGCCGGCGCCGACAGCCGCCGCACTGCGTGCAGGGTGACCGCCAGCGGCTCCGCCATGGCGGCGATTGCGGGATCGAGCGCAGGGTCATGGCGCAGGAGCAGCCGCGCCGGCAGCTCCGTCTCTTCCGCGAAGCCGCCGTCGCAGACCTCGCCTACAAAGCCCAGTGTGGCACAGACATTATGCAGGCCGGCCCGGCAAGCAGAACATTCGCCGCACCAGAAACGCGAATCGGCGACGACCCGGTCTCCGAGGGCCACCTGGGACACGCCGGCCCCCACGGCAGTCACTTCGCCGGCGAACTCATGTCCAACGACGCTCGGCGCGCGGCTGATCCACTGACCGGTGCGGAAATTGTGGAGGTCGGAGCCGCAGATGCCGGCGGCCGTCACCCTGAGCCGCACCCAGCCAGGCCCTGGTTCGCCGGGAGACGGCACATCCTCGACCCGCAAGTCGCCCGCCGCATGGAGTCTGGCCGCCTTCATCATCCGCTACCGCACCAAATATCGGTCGCGTACATCGGAAACGGCGTGTTCGTGCGAGGAAAAGCCTTCATAGCGGGCAAGCGTGCGGGCATGACGCGCGAATTCCGGATAGGCCGTCGCCGTCACGTAGCCGATGGAAGAGCGCTTGACGAAATCCGTGACCGAGAGCGGTCCACAGGTACGCGCCCAGCGGCTGGTCGGCAGCACGGCGTTGGGGCCCAGCCCGAAATTGCCGATCGAAACCGGCGTGTGCGGCCCCATCAGGATCTCGGCGGCTTCGGTGATGTGGCCAAGGTGCGCAAAGGGATCGGTGGAGAGGATCTCCAGATGCTCAGGTGCGTAGTCATTGATGAAACGGTAGCTCTCCTCGATCGATGCCGTCAGCACGATGCCGCCACAGGCACCGGTCAGCACCGCGGTGGAGAATGCTACCCGCTGATCGGTCATGCGCGCCCAGTGCTCGGGCAGCGCCGCCAGTGCCTCCTCCGCCACGCGGCGGCTGTGGGTCACCAGATAGGCCGACGAGTCCGGCCCGTGCTCCGCCTCGATGAGGAGGTCGAGCGCGGCCAGTCCGCCATGTACGCTGTCGTCGGCGAGGATAATCGCTTCCGACGGACCGGCGGGAAGGCCTGGATCGATGACTCCCGCAAGCAGCCGCTTGGCCGCAACGACCCAAGGGCTGCCTGGACCGACGATCTTGAGCGCGGGCCTGATCGTCTCTGTGCCGTAGGCGACCGCGGCGACCGCCTGCGCGCCGCCGCATTTGTAGACCGTTTCGACGCCGGCGAGGCGCGCCGCAACCAGTGTCGCTGCGTCCACCGAACCATCGGCCGCTGGCGGCGTCATGATAGCAAGCTCCGGGACGCCCGCCACGACGGCGGGCACTGCGGTCATCATTGTCACCGAAGGGAACGCCCCCTTGCCGCGCGGGACATAGAGCGCCACCGAGCGGATCGGCGTGAAGCGGTCCCCGGCATAGGCGCCGGGCCGCATTTCCTTAAGCCACATCGCTTCCGGCTTCTGCTCTTCGTGGAAATGCCGGATGTTGTCGATGCCGAAGCGAATGGCGGCGACCACGTCCTCGTCCACCATGCCGAAGGCGGCATCGAACTCGGCGGGGCTGACCTTCAGCCGCGCCGCATCGAGATCTGCCTTGTCCAAGTCGCGGGCGAAGCGGACGAGCGCGGCGTCGCCTTCTGTTCGGACCGCCTCGATGATCGGTGCGGCCTTCTCCATAAAGCCAGAGAGATCGGTCTCTGAGCGCCGCATCAGTGCCGCTCGACCGGCGGCGTCGAGTTGGCTCAAGTCGTGGAACGATACGTTTGGCATAGGATTTCCTTTTCGGCCCGGCGGGCCGGCATTCCTCATTTCGATTTCAGGAAGATGTCGAGCCCGACCAGCCTGTCGAGCAGGAAGACGGCGACAGCCGAGCAGGCGATGAAGACCACGGAGATCGCGGCAAGATCCGGCGTGATGATCGAGCGGATGGAGTTGTAGATCAGCACCGGCAGCGTCACGATGCGGGCATCGACGAGCAGCAGGCTGACCAGGAACTCGTTGAGCGCAAGGATGAACATCAGCAGCGAGCCGGTGATCACCCCCGGCATAACCGCCGGCAGGGTGACGGAGAAGAACACCTGGAGCGGCGGCGCGCCGCAATTGGCGGCGGCCAGTTCCAGGTCCGGGTCAAGCCCGGTGGCACTCGCCGTCACCGCCCAGATCATGAAGGGAAGGTTGATGACGCAGCAGGCGATGCCGACCGGCCAGAGCTGGCCGAGAATGCCGGCGTTGCCGAAAATCAGCATGAGGCCGATGCCCGATCCGATCAGCGGGATGGTAAAGGGCAGCAGCAGATAGATCTGGATCGTCTTCTCAAAACGCACCGCATATTTCGCCAGCGCGATGCCGGCCAGCGTGCCCACGGGAATCGCAACGATCGTACAGACCGTCGCAACTTGGAGCGTGCGCAGGAAAGCGTTGCGCAGGTCGGAGGCCTGCGAAATGCGCGCATACCACCGCAGCGACAGCCCGTCCGGCGGAAACGTGATGATGTTGCCGCCGGTGAAGGAAGCGCCGAGCACGACGATCGTCGGCGCCGAAAGCGTCACTAGGGCGATCGTAACCAGGGTCCACAAGACAACGGATTTGCTGCGCGAGCCGCTCACGCCCGTGACCTCCCCATCGCAAGCGTTCCGGCTCCGAACAGCGCGAACACCAAGCCGACGAGGATTGACCCGAGCGCGACCAGCATAAGCGCCAGCGTCGCACCAAGGCCCTGGTCGGACGTTCGGAAGAACTGGTCGTAGATGGCGTTGGCGATAAAGTCCTGCGAGCCGCCGCCAAGGATTGCGGGGACTGCGAAATCGGTGAGCGAAAGCGTCAGCACCACCACGCCGGCGCCGATGGAGCCCGGACGAGCGAGTGGCAACACGACATGGATGAACGTGCGAACCCAGTTCGCGCCGAGCGATCCAGCGGCCGCCTCCAGCTCTTCGGGAATGGCGGTGAGTGCCGGCGCCAGCATCAGCACGGCAAACGGCAGCATGTACTGGACGAGGCCGAACAGCACGGCGGGATAGTTGTAGATGAGCCGCATCGGGGCGACCCCGACAAGGCCGAGTGCCTCGTTCACCATGCCCTGGTTGCCTAAGATGATCAGCCAGCCATAGGCACGCACAACCTGGCCGATGAAGAAGGGCAGAAACAGCGCAATCAGCAGGAATTTGCGCAATCCTGGCGAACGCGTGCGCACCATCAGATAGGCGTAGGGAAAGGCGAAGACGAGTGTCACAGTGGTGACGATCAGGGCGGCGATGAGGCTGCGCTGCGCGACAACGAGGAACAGTGGCTCTGTCAGCGCCCGCCGGAAATTGGTGATGGAATAGTCGTCCGAGAATTGGAACGTGGTGGTGTCGAGCGTGCGCAGGCTGGCGTCCGCGATCTGGATGAGTCCGAGCGCGAGCAGTCCGACCAGCAGCACCGCCGGAAGCAGCATCAGATAGGGCGTGGCGCGCCTTAACCGAGCCGGCCAGATGGCGGCGGCAATGCTTTCCAGCGCATCCATGATGCGCCATTTCAGGGGATAGGCTGTCCTGGCTGCCCGCATGAAAAAATCCGTATCCGACGTCGTGAAGGAGCCGGTGCCGCCAGCGCAGCACCGGCCGACCCGGCGTCAGCCCTGCATGATCGCCTTGAACTTGGAAAACCACTCGCTCTCGTTCTCGACCTGGACCTTCGAGGAGATGCGGATGAGGCGCTGGAAATCCGCTTCGGTGGTCGGATAGGACGGATCGCCCACCAGATCCTTCGGCGGTGTGAGGCCCGGCACCACGCCCGGCAAGCCGAGGCCGTCCAGCCAGACCTGCTGGGCTTCCTTGGTCAGCGCATGGTTGATGTACTGCTTGGCCCAGTAGAGTTCGTTTTCCGGCAGGCCCTTGGGAATCCACAAACCGTCCGTGTCGAATTTCGCACCCTCCTCCGGCACGACCCATTCGATTTTCACGCCGTTCTTGCGGGCCTCTCGGGCGTTGGTCGAGATGGTGCAGGCGGCGTCGATCTCGCCGTTCTGGAACCAGGTGGTGAAGTCGGGATCTTCGCCCAGCAGCGGTTGCTGCGCCTTCATCTTGGTAATGAAATCCCAAGCCGGCTGCATGTTGCCGGGTATGTCCTCCAGCTTGCCGCCACCGGCGACCTGGGCTGGGAAATGGAAGCCGATGCCGTCATTGTAGAAGGCAAGCCGCCCCTTGAACTTCGGGTCGAGCAGGTCTTTCCACGACTTCGGCGGTCCGTCCGGGAATGCCGCAGGCCGATAGGCAAGCACATAGACATAGCCGTAGGTGTTGACGATCGGGAAGCCTTCCAGGCCGGCCGGCTTGGCAAGGTCCGTCACATTGGCGAGGTTCGGCAGGTCGGAGAGGTCTTCCGTCACGCCGCGCAGTGCCGATTTCGTAGCATTGGTGGTGGTGTCCCAGTTGATGTGGATCGGCGGGACCCGGTTCTGCGCTACGGCCGCCCAGACCTTGGGCTGGATCTCATTGTCTTCGGTCAGGTCGTGACGGACAGCAATCCCCGTCATTTTGGTGAAGCTGTCGGACACGCCGGCCTTCAAACTATCCACCCAACTGCCGCCCCAGGCGCGCACGATGATCTCCGCCGGCTTTTCCGGCTCCTGCGCATAGGCGCCGCGCAGGCCGAGCGCCGAGGCGCCGCCGAGCGCGGCGGTGGCCTGAAGGAAGGTTCTGCGGGAAAGATGGGATAATGTCGGCTTAAAGCGCTTCATCTGCATTCTCCTCTGGGTTTGACCGGTTTCCGGTTCTATCGAAAAACGAGCATGTCCCTGGTATTCCACCCCAGGAACACGCTTTCGCCTATGTCGAACTGCGTGTGCGCGGCGGGATCATGGTCAAAAACGCGAATGACCTCGTCGCCAATCGCGGCGCAGGCTACCTCGTAGACCATGCGCTCGCCTTCGAAGATGGTGTCGGTGACAGTCCCGGCCAGCATACAATCGAGCTTCGACAGCTGCGAAGCATCGCCGGCGAGGCGGATCTGTTCGGCGCGGATCGCTCCCGATGCCTTGTCGCCCTCCGCAGGTGGATTGACCGGATCGCCGATCTTTCCGGCAAGCATCAGATCACCTCGAAGGATGGAGACGTCGCCTGCTTCCGAGACGGCCCGTACCGTGCCGGCAATGAAGTTGGTGACGCCGATGAAATTGGCGACGAAGGCGTTGCGGGGCTGGCGGTAGGTGTGGATCGGCCGCGCCTTCTGCTGGATCTCGCCCTGATCCATGACGACGATATCGTCGGAAACCACCAGCGCCTCGCGCTGGTCATGGGTAACGTTGATCGTGGTGACGCCGAGTTCGCGCTGGATGCGGCGGAATTCGAGCTGCATTTCCTCGCGCAGCTTTCGGTCGAGCGCAGCGAGCGGCTCGTCGAGAAGTAGCAGGTCGGGCTCGAACACCAGCGCGCGCGCAATCGCGACGCGCTGCTGCTGCCCGCCGGAAAGTTCGTGAATGCGCCTGCCGCCATACCCCTCGAGCCGGACCAGCGCGAGATATCGCTCGACGCGTTCGGGAATGGTGCGTGCATCGCGCCGACGCATCTTCAGCGGGAAGGCGACATTCTCGGCCGCCGTCATATGTGGAAACAACGCAAGCCTCTGAAAGACCATGCCGATCGACCGCTTGTGCGGGGGCACCGCGCTCACCGCTTCGCCGTTGATGAAGATCTCGCCGCTGCTCGGGGTCTGGAACCCGGCGATCATGCGCAGGAGGGTTGTCTTGCCGGACCCAGAAGGCCCGAGAATGGTGAGGAACCGGCCCTTCGGCAGATCGAAGGATGCATTCTTGACGGCATGAACCCCATCGAAGTCCATCCCGACGTTGCGGACCGTGACTGCGATTTCCCTGCCGCCTTCCGCTTCGGGTGAAGCTACGGCCCGGAAAGGCTCCTGCATTGCGGTTCCCCTTGTTTGTCGCCGGTCGCATGCAAGAACGTGCGGCGTTGCGAGGTGGTATATACAACCATATACAAGCTGTCGGGTCTACACGGTTCTTGTTGCACCACACCTCAGTCGCTCAGATTGATGCGAGATAACCGCCGTCGACTGGGAGGCAATGCCCGGTGACATAGGCGGATGCCCCGCTCGCCAGGAACACGACGGCTCCGGCCAGATCCTGCATCGTGCCGAAGCGCCGCTGCGGGATCTTGGCCAGCATCGCCGTCTGCCAGTCGGGATCCTGATAAAAAGCATCCGTCATCGCCGTATGGAAATACCCCGGAGCGATGGCGTTGACGCGGATGCCGAGCGATGCCCATTCCGCGGCGAGCGCGCGCGTCATGCCCAGGAGCCCAGACTTGGATGAACCGTAAGGCACCGCGGTCGGAATGCCGACATAGGAGGTCAGCGAGCAAAGATTGATGATCGCGCCACCGCTGTTGCCGGCAGCCATCCGCCGCGCCGCGGCCTGCGCACAGAAGAAGGCGCCCTTCAGATTGGTCGATACGATGCGGTCCCACACTGCTTCGTCGACGTCGAGCGAGGGCTGGACTTGCTCATAGCCGGCGTTGTTGACCAGGATGTCGAGCCCGCCAAAGGCATCCGCCACCTCATCGACCACCACGCGGATACGATCGGTGTCGAGCACGTCGAGAGACCGGCAAAGCGACCTTCGCCCGTTAGCGCTAATTCGCTCCGCCGTTTCACGAAGGGATGTTTCGTCGCGGGCGGTCACCGCGACGTCCGCACCAGCCGCGGAGAGCGCCTCCGCCATGGCCTGGCCGATGCCGCGGCTGGCGCCGGTCACCAGCGCTTTTTTTCCCGTCAGGTCGAACAAGGGAGCGGCGTCCATCCTGTCACGGCTCCTGTATTTTTCGAAAATTGCATGCGGGAAACGAACACCAGTTGCGGCCGGTTGTCTATACATCCTGCGCTATTGCCGGGGTCGCTTCATGCGCGATCTTCGCTGGCCGACGATCACGGAGCTGTTGGATGGCAAGCCATCATCTGCCATCTTGCTGGCAGTGCGGATGGCTTATATCCACGGCAAAAAGGAGTTTCCATTATAGCCGAACCTCAGCTTTCCGTACGCAGCGCCAAGGCGCGCGATCTTGCCCATCGGCTTGCTCGACGCGAGAACCGCTCGATCGCCGACGTGGTTGAGCGCGCACTGGAACCCTGTGAGGTGCGGCAAGCAGGTCGTGAGCCGGCATTGACGTTCTACACTCGTATTGCTAGCGCTTATGGTACCGAAATCGACCTTGAAGCAGTGATCCGGGGTAATCGGCAGGTTCATCCTGGACCTGAGCTTTGATCTTCCTTGATACCAACGTCATTTCCGAGACGCTGAAGAAGTCGCCCGATCCTGCCGTGATCGCATGGTTGGTCCGCCATGACTCTGAACTTGCGCTTCCAGCCGTGACCATCGCCGAGATCGCCTTCGGCATCCAGAAAATTCGACCCGATCAGCGTGCCGAGCGTTTGGAGCAGGGACTGTCGGGATTGGCGTCGCCGGTTCGCCGATCGGATCTTCGGGCTGACTGAGGAAGCCGCGATGACCTATGGGGAAATCATGGATACTGCCGTGCGGCAGGGCCGCGGGATGTCGGCGCCCGACGGCATGATTGCTGCAATCTCAAGGGTGAATAGCGGCCGCTTGGCGACGCGGAATTTGGGTGTCTTCGGCACGACTGGTCTCAAGTCGTTCTCTCCGTGGGAGCTTTGACCCGTCGGATATGGCTCATTCAGGACTGGAGCATGGCGGCAGGATTTTCTTGCGCCCCTGTCCAACCACCCTCGTTGCATTGCGGGTGATTGGACAGTTTTGCATGGGAAGGCAAGTTCTCCGTATATTAACGGCCCGCCCATGGTGCACGACCCCTAAGAACCTTGCCGGGCTGTGGCTGTCCTTCCTTCGGGGCTACCACGGGTGGAGGCAAGGAAGCCGTGTGACTGGTGTCTAAGGTCATTCCGCTGTTGTCGACGCCAGTAACGAATCCGCGGGTCGGGTCGCGATCCGGGTTTTGATTGGCAGCGAGCGAGACTCCCGTCGACATGGCAAGGAGGGCGATAGCCGTTACAAGCTTGTTCATCGTGTTTTCCTTTCTTCGAATGAGCAGACCGGCCAATCGGCGCCTTGCGCGCTATCGACTCCTGCTTGCGAAACCGCTGTCGGCCTTCTGTCTCGTCACCATGACGAGCCTTCCTGCTCACGATTGGAACTTACGCTACGCCTGTCGCAGAGGTTTGCCCGGGTGCCATCGAAATGTATCCGAATGTATGCGAAATCTACGCGAGAGCGCCGTAGCTCTTGGCCTTCGGTCGCTTCGACAAATTTGGCTACAACTTTTTCTCGGCCGTGTGCCCACGTTTGGGCAGCCAAACACGTGTCGGCGTCGTCATCTGGTCCCGTAAGCGGCGCTGCTGAAGAACCTCGGTGACGTACAGGCGCACAATCCCCCATGATTGGGCTCGTCGATAAGCGCAGGTGCGCCGATGCGGTCATGCGAGAACACGCGAGGGTCTTCCAGTGGCCATGGAAATTCCCTGGCGCTGACCGCGCGGCGTCCAGCATTCAGTCGTTGGTGATGGTTCGCGACCGTAGCTGTAAATTGTGTGTCGGATGCGTTGATGTGCCCGTGAAAAGATGGTAACGCGATATTAAATTTTGTTTCGGGTCGTTACCTTGGGCGGGGCGAATGGGATTGGTGATACCGCGGGCATGGCTGTGTGCCGGCCTACTGTTGGGCTTGATGATGTCCGCGACGCCGATGGAGAAAGCTTCGGCCGATGCGGTGTCTGGTGCCATGGCCACCGGGCAGCGGAGTTCCATCCCGGTCGGCCACGTTGAATTCTGCCGAAGGCATGCCTCAGAATGCAGGATACGAACGGGCAGGGTCCCTCCAGTCCTTTTGAGCAGAGGCATGGAAAACAAGCTCGCGTCCGTCACCAAACTCGTGAACAGATCGATCAAGCCCGTGAGCGATTTTGCCGTTCACGGCACGATGGAATTTTGGTCCTATCCTGACAGCGCGATCGGCGACTGCGAGGACTACGTCCTGCTTAAGCGCCGGATGCTCAATTTGGAGGGCATATCGCTCTCGAACCTTCTGATCACCGTCGTCAAAAAGGAGGACGGCGAGGGGCACGCAGTGCTGACGGTCAAGACCGACAAAGGCGACTATGTGCTCGACAACCTCAACGACGAGGTGAAGCTTTGGTCGAAAACTGGATATAGATTTCTAAAAAGGCAATCGTCAACAGATACCGGGCGCTGGGTCGCGATACTTGAATACCGCGACGTCCTGGTCGGTGCGGTCGACTGAACCTCTCGCCGCCGCAAGCGCGATGACGAGCCTCTGCTTTTCGACGCGCACCTGCCGCAGGGCGTTGATCCGGCTGCATGCAAACATGTGATAATGAGACGCCGGTGCCATCAACTGCGCGCGCGGCGCGAGCCTGGCAGTGAGTTAACTCCGACAGCCCGGCAGGGATCGACTATTTCCTGATTAGGCCCAGGCACGTGA
Source organism: Mesorhizobium sp. WSM4840 (assembly GCF_055811755.1). Taxonomy (NCBI): domain Bacteria; kingdom Pseudomonadati; phylum Pseudomonadota; class Alphaproteobacteria; order Hyphomicrobiales; family Phyllobacteriaceae; genus Mesorhizobium; species Mesorhizobium sp. WSM4840. The sequence continues at coordinate 222,506 of NZ_JBVVQD010000003.1, read as the reverse complement.
CCCGTGATCTTGAGTCGCACCCCATGCGAGTTCCAACCTCGACGTTGCCTTATTACGGGCACCGGAAAGTGCTTTCTTGCGGCGCTCGAGAAGCCCATGTCCTTCAGCCGGAACTCGACTTCATTCCGCGTCTGATGCCGGCAGAGCTTTCGATTCCGCCCGTTTTTATGAACATACCGAAAATGCTGGTACCGATGAAATTGAGAGACGCGGCGCTTGCTGTTATTTCGAAAAAACGCAGAGGCGTGGCTTGGTATAAGGTCTCTCAGAAGAAGGCCGACAAATACGGCTTCTATGTTTATTCCAGTCATATGGTCTGGAAGGACCAGTCGTTTTTCCGAAAGGCGCTGCAGCGGGTCAAAAACATCCGCGGGATTCCTGATCCCCGGGCTTTCGTCCTGCAAAGCTGCTTGCGATCGATCGAGCGTATCGATGGCGATGTGGCCGAATGCGGCGTAAGGCAAGGCCGGTCGACGATATTCATGCTGATGAGCGATCTTCGGCCACGGCACTACCACCTTTTCGACTCGTTCGCTGGCCTCTCCGAACCAACCGCAGAGGATCGCAAGCTAAACGGCCGAACGCCATGGAAGTCCGGCAATCTCAGCACCGACGAGAAGGTAGCCAGAGAGAATGTTTCCGACTTCAGCAACACCACTTTTCATGTGGGATGGATACCAGACACTTTTTCCATCGTATCCGACCGGCGTTTCGCCCTGGTCCATATTGACGTCGATCTATACGAGCCGACACGTGACGCGCTTGCCTTCTTCTACGATCGGGTGTGCGCGAATGGCATGATCATTTGTGACGACTACGGCTCTGCGCTCTGTCCTGGAGCCCGAAAGGCCTTTGATCAATTCTTCGAAAGCCGCCCTGAAGGCATCATCGAACTCCCAACGGGGCAGGCGATTGTCGTAAAGGCAAGCTAGCGCTGAATGGCTGCGGCTACGGCGACGACGGAGCAAAGTATGCATTGAAGAACTGTTCAACGATCTCGTCGACGACCGATATCTTTACGTGCCGTAAGTCCTCTCTATAGCTACGAGCAAGGCCTCCATAGGTGACAAACTCGAACGAGGGAAGGTAATGGACATTGTCCCGTTCCCGGCAGACTTGACCAAGCACAGCCCGAAGAACGGATTTGCCTTCAGTGCTCGCGGTGACGATATCCGCGTCCTGAAACGTCCGAGCCAACGCAACCGGTGAGACTGTAAGAATTATCGGTGCATCGGGTTTGTGTTGACGGACCATGTCCACGGTGGCCATCACGTTGGCGTAGTTTTCCTGAAAGCTGCTGACGTGAAGCGTCGTTTCCTGCATCCCGCCTCCGCCACGATAGAGTGGTTTCTGTGCTGCTATTTTGCCACTGGCCTTGTTGATGAAGACCTCAGTCATTCCGAAAGTGAATATGAATGCCGTGGCTGCATCGAAGCCAACCCGCATCTCTCGGTTCATGCTCTCGATCACCTCTCTGAGAACTTGCGGAGATTTGGCGAAGATGCCGCGGCGGTACGGGTCCTGAAAGCAGATTGGGCCCCAAGGAGCACGTTTCTTGACCTGCCACCAGTCGTCATGGGCCTGATCCTACAACCCGAGCATTTTCTCGATCTGAAGCCGAACCGTGAAGGTGTTGTAGAAGTTCATATGCTCCTGCCGAGGCAGCTCATCTACAATGGCCTGTGCCGGGTCGAAGCTGATATTTTTATAAGACGGAACGCATGCGATCTGCCTGCTTGTCAATGCACGTCGAATTTCCTGCGCGAAGCAACTCCCCATCGTGAAGAATATGTCGTCAGAAGTGAATATTGAGGTTTTGCGGATTGTAATGGCGCCCGAACTGACAAAGTCGTCATACTTCGTGGTTGATTTGTTCGATGCCATCAAACGGATAGGTTTAATGTATCCAAGTTGGTGGCGGAGCCGAAGGTACTTTCGTCGAACTCGCTCTGGTAATGTCACAACAGCTCCATGATCTTCATAGCCGGCCGCCGACAGCAATGCCCGACATTTAGTCCGCTTCGTCGCCAGCCGCAATCAGGAGGATTCAAGATTGACTATAACTTCGAACGAAGTCAGACGTCAGGTACCAGTTTGGCGCATGTGTGACAGCGTCGAGAGAATTTCATGGATCGGCAGGAGCGAGGGTCGTCACAAAAACGATACATCGCATCGGGAAACGGAATGAGTGCAAAGAAACGAATTTCAGCGGCCCTGACGTATCCGCCGGTCAAGCGCCTGATCGTCGAAAACCTGCCACCGCATAAGACGCTGTATGTGACAGGTTTGCTGTGTTCGATCGCCGCTGCGGCGGCGACCGGCGCAACGGCTTGGATCATGAGTGTCATGGTCAATACCATTTATGTGGATCGGAACGCTGCCGCCGCATGGGGTATCAGCCTTGTGATTATCGGCATTTTCCTGATCAAAGGGATCGCTGACTACTGCCAGACTATTACGACGGGGAAGATTCGCCGGGCTATCGTTTCGGACCTTCAAAATCGGCAGTTTTCCCGAATGGTGCGTTTCGACATCGGCCGGTTCGCCAACCAGCATCCGGCGAAATTCGTCTCCAAGATCATGTTCAACGCGCGCGCCGGGGCCGCCGTTATTCTCACCCTCACAAGCAGCTCTGTCTCCGATGTGCTCAAGCTGATTGCCCTGGCAAGCGTCATGGTCAAGCAGGATCCGGTGATGTCGCTGATATCCGTGACGGTTCTACCGCTGCTGTTCCTATCGGTGGGCGCCATAACCAGGAAGCTCAAGGCGCTGGCAAGGGGTGAGACGGAGTTGGCTGCACTGGTCCAGTCGATCGGCACGGAAGCCGTCGAAGGCATCCGCACGATCAAGTCCTTCCAACTCGAAGACAAGGCAGCCGCCAGCTTCGCCAAGGCCGTCGGCAAGATGGAAAGGCGCGGCATCCAGATCAACCGGACATCGGCGTTGATGAGTCCATTGATGGAGACCGGCGGCGGTTTCATCATCGGCCTTTTCGTTATGTATGCCAGTTGGCAGACCCTCGGCAACGGCAAGACGCCGGGCGAATTCATGGGCTTCATAACCGCCTTTATGCTTGCCTATGAGCCCGTCAAGCGGCTCGCTCGGGTCAATGTCGACATCCAGAAGCAAATGGTGGCCGTCGAGCAGATGTATGATTTGATCGATACCCCCGAACAGCGACAACTCGCAACCGCGGGCGAGCATCTCACCGATGTCGAGGGCAGCATCCGTTTTGAAGATGTCGGCTTCACCTATGGCGGCAACAGCCCGGCGCTGCACGGTGTTTCCTTCGAGGTGCGACCTCGTGAGAAGCTGGCGATCGTCGGCCGCTCCGGCGCCGGCAAGACAACCATCGTCAATCTGATCCTGCGCCTGATGGAGCCGGACAGGGGCAGGATTCTTCTCGACGGAAAGGATATTTCGAAGATCAGCCTGGCCGACGTTCGCGACAATATCGCACTGGTGTCACAGGACGTCTTCCTGTTCGAAGGCTCGATCCGTGACAACATTCGTGACGGACGCCCGAACGCCTGCGATCGGGAGATCGAGTCCGCGGCGGACCTCGCCCGGGTCACCAGCTTTGCCTCTAACCTGGAAAACGGGCTCGACACGCTCGTCGGGCCGAGCGGTACCAATCTGTCGGGCGGGCAGAAACAACGCGTTGCCATCGCGCGCGCCCTGCTCAAAAATGCTCCGGTGATTGTCTACGATGAAGCAACATCCGCGCTCGACGGCGAAAACGAACGGGCGGTCATGGAGGCTGCGTTCGACGATGCATTTCAGCGCACGGTGATCTGCATTGCGCACAGGCTTTCAACCATCAAGGCGGCCGATCGTATTCTGGTATTTGACGCTGGCATGCTCGCGGAGTCCGGAACTCACGACGAGCTTGCCGAGCGCAGCGAAATCTATCGCTCGATCTTCCATCTGGAAGCGTCCGCTCCGATCGTCGAAGGCGGCAAAACGCTGCGGCAGAGCGTATCGCGCTGAAGGCCGATGACCAGTTTTTACCACGGTTCCTATATCCGGTACGTGATTGGGGGATTGGGCCTGCAGTTGCGCCGATACACAAAGGCCGTGCGCAGGCTGTTTACCGGCTCCAAACCTCGTTCCGTTCTCGAGCAGCAGGCCAAGGTCGACGCGCTGATCGCGCGCCGGGACTGGACAGGGCTTGAAGCAAGGACCAATGAAATGGCCATCATGGCCGATCGTGCCCGTGACCCGGAGCTGATGCAGAAGGCAGGCCAGGCGTTCGAACGGCTGGGCAAGTTCGCGCGGGCGGCCGAGCTTCGGCTTTCCGCTCACCGGCAACGAAAAGGGAAAGGTGCCAATGAGTGGACCGGAGAAGACCTCGGTGCGGATACACTGCTGATCGATCTTGTAGAGGATGATCCTCGCAGTCTTGGCCGGGTTATCCGCCATGCGCGACTGGCCGGCGCCGCCGCTGCATGTGCGCAAAGCGCGACAATTCGGGTCGAGCCGCGCCTCGTATCGCTTGTGCAGCGGACGTTCCCGAATGCGACCGTGGTTCCAGCGCAGCAGAATGTCGTTGGCGACAAATTTGCGACCTTCGAAAATCTCGCCTGGGTTTTCGGCCGCGATGCCGAAAGACTTGCCGCCGATTTCGTGCCGCTGCGGGCAGATCCTGAACTCGTCCAGACATTCCGCAAGCGCTATCGCTCGATGACGGATCTGCCATTGGTGGGTCTGTCCTGGGGCAGCAAATCACACACCAAGGACGTGCCTGATTTCCCCGAATGGGCACGGTTCATCGCCCGGACACACGCGACGTTCGTTTCCCTCCAGTACGGACAGATCAAGCCGGCGCTGCGGCGCCTGCGCAACGGCAATGACGCGCGCCTTATCTATGACGACAGTGTCGACCAGATGCTTGATATGGACCGTTTCGCCGCGCAGATCGCCGCGCTCGATGCCGTCGTAACGATCAGCAATACGGCGGCCCATCTGTCCGGAGCACTCGGCGTGCCGACCATTTTCCTGATCGACGACAATTTCCAGACAGCGTGGCCAGTGATTGGCGATCGAACGCCCTGGTATCCGAAGGGGCTCGTCATTCGCAAGGAAGGACGCCCGTGGCCGGTGGTGCTCGACGACGTCGGCCGGCGGCTCTCGTCAATCCTGACGGTGCGTTCGACGCCGTCTAGCGATAGTTGAGGGTCGCTGTGCCGAGCAGACGATCCATCCTTGAAAAGGCAAAAGCCGCCGACCTGCGCCCGCAAGGTGTTGACGGCAAGCGGCTGCAGAAGGTTCTCGATCGGGCGAAGAAGTTTTTCAGGCGTCCCTCGCGCCATACTGACGAAAGCGTCGAACGGCATATGAGCCAGATGGCGCAGAGTGTCGAGCGGCGTGACTGGCAGGCGGCCCGGGAACATGCGCTGGCACTCGGCCTGCTCGGTGAGCAGCTTGGCGATCCCGGGCTTGTCAAAAAAGCCGGGCGTGGACTGAGACGTCTTGGCGCTGGGAATCGTGCCTGGCAGTTGATCGCGTCGAGCAAGCAAGTGCCCGGCCGGCCCGAATGGGATGGCAGTGATCTTGCGGGTCGCAGGCTTGCCGTCGAGCGGCGCGAAGGCGATCTTGCAATCTTCTTCCAGTTCGCGTCGCTGCTTGGGCCGGTGGTCGCAGCTGCCGACCGATGCACCGTCTTCGTCGAGCCGCGACTCGCGCCACTTTATAGCAGAACATATCCTGGGCTCGATGTCAGGCTAGAAGGAGAAGGGGAGGTGGCGGCGACGGACGCCGACGTCTTCGCCTGCTTCGAGACACTGGCGAAGCACTTCTGGCCGGATGAGCCGACAGCACGCGCGCCCTTCCTCCCGTTGGAGCCGGACCGCCGACTGGTCGCCGAGCTACGCAGCACCTATCTCGCTCGTGGCCCGGGTCCTCTGATCGGCTTCGCCTGGGGAAGCCTGAACAAGGGCAAGGACCTGCCGGCTCTGGACGATTGGCGGGCGCTGCTCGGCGATCTGCCGGGACGCTTCATCAGTATGCAGTATGGCGATGTCGGGCCAGCGCTCGCCGAATTCGAACGTTGGGCGCCGGGACGCATCATCCATGACGCTTCCGTCGACCAGTTGTCGGATATGGACCGCTTTGCCGCGCAAATCGCGGCGCTCGATGCGGTGGTGACGATCAGCAACACCGGCGCCAATCTGGCGGGAGCGCTTGGCGTTCCGACTGTCATCATGCTCGACGATGGGTTTCGGCTGTCGTGGCCTGCCTTCGGCGAGACCGTAGCCACATATCCAAGCGTTCGACTGGTTCGAAAGGGCGGCCAGGCATGGGCGTCCGCAATGCAGGAAGCAGGTGGACGGGTTACGCAAATCATCGGTGGAGCTGGTGATGGCCGGTAGCCAACTCCTTCGCCGGTTCCGCCGCGGTGTCGCGCTTGCAGGCTATAGGTACAAGGTCTGGTTCCGTCGCCACCGGCGGCAGCTTTTCCTGCGCTGGCGTGATGGCGACATTGCCGATCAGATGGCGGATTATCGGCGAAGCATCGAGGCGCGCGATTGGTCGGCCGCACTGCCGAAAGCCCTGGCTCTGGGGTCGATTGCGAAGTCGCGGGGCGAGGTTCGCCTGCTCGACGAGCTTAGCAAGGCGCTGATGCGTATGGGCGCCTACGGCCCGGCGGCCGAGCTCAAGATCGCCCGGCGCCACATCGTTGAGGGCGGCGTCAACGGCGAGTGGCTCGGCCAGGATATCTCGAACCAGGTCCTGCTCGTCGATCTGATGGAGACCGAAAAGCAGGGTCTGGCCACCGCGATCCATCATGCGAGTTCCGTCGGCCGTGCGCTCGCCCGGGCCGCTCGTTTGATCGTCCTGGTCGAGCACCGGTTGGTACCGCTCTTTCAGCGGACATTTCCCGCCGCCGATGTGCGAGCTGTCGGTCCAGGGAACAAGGCCGCCTATGGCGAGGCCCAGGCCTTTGCGGGCGTTCAGCATCTGACGGCCATGTTCGAGACAGATGAGACCACGATCCGGGAGCATTTCGTTCCCCTGAAGCCGGATCCGGCGCGGGTCGCTGAACTTCGCGCCCGCTATCGGAAGGATGGCCGGCCGCTGGTCGGCGTCGCATGGGGCAGCTCCAATCCTGGCAAGGACCTGCCGCCACTTACGGCATGGCGCGGGCTTATCAGCCGTCCGGACCTCCGGTTCGTTTCGCTGCAATATGGCCAGGTCGCGTCCGACCTGAAGATCCTGACCGATGGCGAGCCCGCGCGTATTCTCCACGACGGATCAATCGACCAACTTGTCGATATGGATCTTTTCGCGGCGCAGGTTGCCGCGATGGACGCTGTGGTAACCATCAGCAATACCGGGGCGCATCTGGCCGGCGCGCTCGGCATCCCGTCGGTCTTCATTCTTGGCGATGGGTTCAAACGTTCCTGGCCGGTCGAGGGCGATCGCACACCCTACTATCCTTCCGCAGTGCTGGTCTCGAAACGGGAAAGGCCCTGGGCCGCGGTGATGGAAGACGCACAAAACCACATGGGCTCACTCATCAGCGCTGGTTGAATCCATCACGCAAGCCATCGCAAGTGTGCCAGGCAGGTCACAACCGGCGAAGTAGTCAAGCGTCTTTCTTGACGGCGAGAGCATTGTAAACTACCCGGCGGGCGGCCGTTCTGAATTTCACGGATAGAGGCGATGCATATCTTTGGGTAGGTCGAGAACCAAGGCGGCTTCTCCTGTCAGCGAAGGCTTTGTGCAGCGGCTCCTCGCGGCGTACCGGCTTGTGCATCCAGGAAATCTGTTCAAGCGCGGGCGTATCTACGCTCGCGGCAGGGCAGCGACGAGGACTGTCTACTTCGTCCCACACAACCGCAACAATGTTCGGCTGCTGGCTGACGCGGCAGAAATTCTGGGTGACCGCGGCATCCGCTGCGTGTTCGCGCATCTCGATGGATTGAAACGCGGCGGCGTAGCGCAACCTGAACTCAACGCCCGGGGAATATCGCATATCGGCTTTGCCGAGCTCGAGCGGATGATCAGACCCGGCGACATTCTGGTGACTGGAAATGACTATGCGCCGCAGTTCTTTAGGCGATTCATCGACTCCATCAACTTCGGCATGGTCCGTGTGGTCGGCCTGATCGGAGGTGCGCGACTGCTGCAGCCGCATCGATTTGTGAGAGCCGACTACATCCTGTCGATGGGACCAGCGGCGCTGCAGCAAAGACGACAGCCGACATACGTTGTCGGCTCCCCGGTCATTGAGCGTGCCGTCGGAAGCGCAGGCGCCAGGCACGATGAAGGGCTTTTTGTGCTGGTCAACTTCAAGGGGGATATCGAAGAGCCCGCAGATCGCCAAGCGATTGAAGCCGTGACAGCCGCATGCGCGAAACTCGGCCTTGCCTATGTCGTTAGCGTCCACCCCACGATGTTCGCAAAAGTCGATATGCCGAACAAATCGACCCTGGATTTCGCACAGTTGCTCCCGGACGCTCTGGCGCTCGTAACGCGCCCAAGCACCACTGTTTACGAAGCAATCGCCTGCGGCATTCCGGTGGTGCTGTTTCCGCTGGTTTCGCCCATGGTCGAGTTCGACAGGCCTATGGGCGCTTTCAAACCAACATTGTCGGAGCATGACCTTGTCGAGGATATCCGCGCTGCGGTCAGGTCAAGGCCGATTTATTTTGAGCAAAGCCGGGACTTCCTCAATGCCAATCTGTCGATTGATCCAAAGGTGCCGGCTTCGCAACGGATCGCCAATGCCTTAATCGATATTTACAATCGCTGATCTGCTCGATCAAAGTGCCCGCAATCGGAGTCCGCAAGTTGAGTTTGTTTTCCAACTTTTTTGCAAGAAAGCCGCCCCTGCTTGTCGTCTCGTTTCCCAAATCCGGGCGGACCTGGCTGCGAGTCATGCTTGACGATCTGGGCGTCGATGCGGCTTATACGCACGACGGTTCCGACCACAAGGATCTGCGTGACATTGCGCAGATCAGCCCCGACAAATCTCGCTACAAACGGCAGCGGCTTCTGTTCCTGACGCGAGACCCCCGCGACACTGCGGTGTCTGGATATTTTCAGGTCAACAAACGCCATGGGCTGGAAGCAGGCCCGATCGGCGATTGTATAAGAAGCCCCCAACACGGTGTCGAGAAGATTGCCCTTTTCAACCTGCAGTGGTTCGCAGCCGCAAGTCACATGCGAAAGATTGCGCTTCTGCGCTATGAAGATGTGCAGCGGGATACAAACGACGCATTGCGCAGCATCGGGAAATTTTTGGAGAAACCTTTTGAGGAGTCCCAGCTTGCCGATGTTGCCGTCAGCAGATCGTTCAAACGCATGCAGCAATCTGAAATCTCAGGAGAACTGGGTGCGCGCTATGGGGGGAGATTGCAACCGCGCAATCCTGACGACCCGGAAAGTTTCAAGGTTCGAAAAGGTAAGGTCGGCGGTTATTTGGACTACCTCAGCGCGGATGATGTAGCCTTTTGTGACAATGTGCTTGCGCGGCTCGATTACTGGAGGCGGCTCGATGAAGCCTTCCAGCGGCATGGCATATCTTATGTCGACGACAGGGCAGGTGTGAATTGATCCGATGCAAAGGCTTTGTCTGCGGATGCGGACATAGCGGCACCACGCTGATAGCGACGATTCTTGCTTCGCATGCCGATGTCTTTTTGCCATTCGAAGAAACCAACGTGTTTTTCAAATGGGCTCCACTTGCGCTGTATCGCTACTCGAAGCTGAAACGGGCGGCCATTGGGGCGGGCAAGTCGGTGCTGCTTGAAAAGACACCGCGTCATATCAGGCGTGTCGACCGGATACGACGCCTGGTGCCGGGCTCGAAGTTCGTGATGCCGGTACGCGATGGGCGCGATACCGTTGCTTCGCTGACCAGGCGGCTTGGCGATGCGACCGAGAGCCTGGATCGCTGGATTTCGGACAACACAATGGTGCTTGCCGAGCGCGGCAGCACGGACGTCCTGATTTACCGCTACGAAGATCTTGTCGATGACCCGGAAGCGACCATCGAAAAGATCTGCACCTTCCTGGGATTGTCGTTCGACCAGAGTTTGCTCGACTATCATCGGAGCCCGCAACGATGGTTCACACTTGACGCGCAACCCCAACATGCCGCGTTGCGCAACCAGCAGGTGAACCAGCCAATTTATGACGGCCGCGGCCGCTGGAAGACCGAACTGGGTCAGCAGGAATTGGTGGAGCTTACCGAGGGGCGTGGGAAACCCCTGATGCAGGCCTTCGGATACATTTAAGACCGCCGCGCGACCGCTTTACTCTGGAAGCGCGCGCGCATAGCCAAACTGATCGAAGTCGCGCTCATACGCACGATAGATGGTGTCCGCCAGTTCTGGCGTGAAATAGTCGGCAAGCCTGCGGCGCGAGGAGGTGTGCAGAGGTGGCATCGCCGCGCGTCGCACCTCGTCGCTCGCACCGACATGATCGAGAACCCGTTCGAAATCCTTTGCAAAAGTCTCGGTCTTGCCGATGAGGTCGAACGCAACGCCTGGAAGGTCGATGATGTCGCTTTGTCTCTGCCAATGCTTGTCGATGCGCCATGTGGAAGTCGTGCAGGCAAAGGCGACGAAATCTGCAAAGGACAGGCTCTTGTCAGCACCGACAGGCAGCGCCGGATCAGCCCTTTCGCGGTGGGCTAGATAGACCTCCACCCTGCCATAACCAGGCACTAGGGGACGGTCGCGATATTGGTCGGCCCAGCACGACAACAGCCTTGTATAGGGATTGCGAACGAAGGTAAATCGCAAGGCTTCGGGACTTGTGGCCATGCGATAGAACTGCACGACGCCATGGCGAGGCGCCTGCAGGTTCGACGCCTTTCGGTTGTGCACCTTCCAGTTCTGGTCGCTGCGCCACCCCGACACGGTGTCGTTGCCGATCATGGCTGCAAGGTTGCTGCGAATGCGGCTGCTCGCCGCCTTTGGCGTAGCCAGGTACAGGATCTTGAGTTGCGGGACTACGTCGATCAGGTCGTCAGGCAGATATGCGGTTTCCATGGCCCTGCGGTAAAAAGCCAGCGCCTCGGGATTGCACCAGCTCAACACCTGCTCGACAACCCGCCACCGGAGAGACCGCAGTTTGGGCCTCAACTGGCGTTCGATTCTCCTCAATCCATGAGCCTGCTTCGATTTCGGGACGGGAATCTCATATGACAGTTGGGGGGGGCTGGTGTTCATCCGCTGCTTCCTGTTGATTTCTAAATGCCTCACCTCTGGGAAAACCGCAAGCAACAGTGGACAATCGACCCAATCTGCCTTCGCCTCGCGTTGGTACGACTTCCTGATCTACCGCTACGAGGATCTGGTGACGACCCAAAGCCGTCGAGAGATCTGTACATTCCTGGGATTGTCGTTCGATCCAGTGTTGCGGGACCTCATCAGAATTCACAACAAAGATTTACAGTTGACGCGCACCCGCCGCCACGATTGGAAAGCGCTTAGGGACGAGGCGCGACAAAACATGTGGTTGCTCATTGGCTAAGTTTGATCGAGATCACCCGTCATGTCATAAGGCCCGGAAGCCGGGTCCTTAGCAGCCGGCAACTGATAGGGTGTTTGCGAGGTGATCATGAAATTACTGCGGTGGCTCAGGCCGAAGGCACAAGAAAACTCCAGTAATTTGGGCCTTTCCATTTCCTACCCAAAGTCAGGGCGGACGTGGTTAAGAGTCATGCTTGATCAGCTCGATGTCTGCCTAGATTATAGCCACGGCGGCAGCGCGTTCCACAGCAGATCCTTCCGCCCGGCCGAAGCTTTTTTGGGAAAACGGCCCTTGCTTTTTTTGCATCGCAATCCGATCGACACAACGATTTCCGGATATTTTCACGTCACCAAACGCGAAGCATGGCGCGACTTATTCCAAGGCGATTTGTCAAGCTTTGTACGAGACCCACGGTTTGGCATCGAAAGGACCCTCCGCTTCAATGCAATGTGGCTGGCGGCAATAAGCGAAAGGGATGATGTGTTGATCACACGCTACGAAACGCTCCACAGCGATGCCGTCTCCGAGCTTAGACGAATCGCAAAATGGTTGAAAGTAGAACCAGACGAGGAGAAAATTACGAAGGCAATTGACGCCGGTCGATTTGACTCCATGAAAAGCAAAGAGTCCTCGGGGCAATACGACGAGCGCTATGGGCATCGCTTAAGAACAGCAGACACAACCGATTCCGATAGCTTTAAAGTTAGACGAGGCCTGGTTGGCGGGTATAAGGATTACCTTACCGAAGAAGAAATTTTATACTGCCAAAAGATCATGGAAAGTTACGGTGTATCTTCCTAGAAATGAATAGTCTTCACTCCAGCAGCGCGCGCGGATAGCCAAACTGGTCAAAGTCGCGCTCATCTGCGCGACTCATCAAATTCGCCAGTTCCGGAATGCAAAAGGGCGTATCGAGATCGCATGGCTTTGTCACAGCATGATCAACGGGTTCAAGCTGAACCGAAGACGCCTATTGTGTTTGTACGCCAGCGCTACGCGCCCTTTGGCGGAGGCGAGATCATGCTGGAAAACATCATGGCGGCGTTCGCCGCGCGTCAACGACCGGTGGCCGTGCTGTCAGGCGACTGGCCGCGACACGAAGGCATAGAGTTCATCCAGTGCGCCGGCCGCCGCTTTCCCCGCTACCTGCGGGCGACGTCCTTTGCTCGATCCGCCTGCCGCAAGATCGCCGAAATGCCGCCGGCCCTGGTGCAGAGCAACGATCGCCTTCCGTGCTGCGACGTCTTCCGGGCCGGGGAAGGCGTTCATGCCGCCTATCTTGCCGAGCGGCGGCGTTTCGAGACGCGGCTTGGCAGGGCAGCGATGGCGCTGAGTCCCTTTCATCGCCAGACGCTGCGTCTTGAACGCACCACCTATGCCAGCCCACGGCTTAAAGCTGTGATTGCCATTTCGAAAATGGTGGCTGAGGACATTGTCCGTCACTACGACTATCCGGCGGAACGTGTGCACCATGTTCCCAACGGGGTTGACCTGGACCGCTTCAACCTGGAGTTGCGACAACAGCATCGGGCCGCGGTCCGCGCGCAGCTCGATGTTGACGATAAAAGGTCGGTCGTTCTCTTCGTCGGCTCGGGTTTTGCGCGAAAAGGACTTCTTCCATTGATGAAGGCTGTCGCCACGCTGGACGGTGAGCCGGAGGTGTGGGTCATTGGCCACGATTCGCGCGCCAATGCCTTCAAGCAGGCCGGCGACAGACTTGGTCTTGGCGCGAGGCTCAGGATGCTGGGGCCGCAGAAAGACACGTTGCCATGGTACGGCGCGGCCGACATTGCCGTGCTGCCTTCCATTTATGATCCATTCGGCACAGTGGTGATCGAAGCTATGGCCAGCGGCCTGCCCGCCGTGGTAAGCACCGGGTGTGGGGCGCGCGAGCTTGTCGATCGGTTCGAGCCGACGCTTGTTTGCGACGCAGCCAGCGTAAACGACCTCGCCGCCGGGCTTGCCCGCGCGCTGCGGCTGTCGTCACGGCCTGAGACTGCGGCCAGGGTCAGAGCGGCGGCCGAACACTACGATTTCAACGTCATGATCAGGAGAATGATAGCGCTCTACGAAAGTCTCGACCTGAAATAATTTTTCGACATTTTTTTTGAATCCATTAGTATCACTCGGAGTGCCAACAGGCCGGGGGGCAGTTTCATTTGAACAACAGTAGCAGTTTTGATGCCGGAACCGTCTGACCGTGCCGGCGCTCTCAGTCATCATAATCAGCCGCAACGAGGAAGCGTGCATTGCACGTTGCCTTCGCTCGGTACATTTTGCCGACGAAATCGTCGTTCTCGACAATAACAGCACCGATCAAACCAGGGACATCGCCAGTGGACTCGGGGCCAAGGTCCTGATCACCCTCGATTGGCCCGGTTTCGGCGCGCAAAAAAACCGTGCCCTCGCCGCGGCGACAGGGGATTGGGTCCTTTCGCTTGATGCCGACGAATGGGTCGAGCCACCGCTGGCTGCAGAAATCAGAGCCGCTATCGCCAACCCAAAAGGCTATGACGGCTTCGAAATACCAAGAAGATCCCGCTTTTGTGGGCACATTGTCCGCCATGGCGGCTGGTCGCCCGATCTGGTGCTCAGGCTTTTTCGTCGACAGTCCGGGCGCTTCAGCAACGACACGGTGCACGAGAAAGTTGTGGTGAATGGCAAGGTCACGCGATTGTCCCACTCTATGGAGCATGACTCCATCGCCGACCTGGCAGACGCGCATGACAAGATCGGCCGATACGCAGAAGCGTCCGCGGCGCGGTTGCTTGCCGAGGGCAGAAAAAGCTCGATAAGCAAGGCGGTCTTCCGCTCGGCCTGGGCCTATATGAACAGCTATGTTTTCAAGCTGGGGTTTCTGGATGGTTCGACCGGTGCGATGGTCGCTGCTTATTCGGCCAGCTACACCTATCAGAAGTGGGCGCTTGTCGCATTGGGCAACGAGACGAAATCCGCCGAAAAAAGCCGGACCGAGGTGAAAGGCAAAACCGTGAGATTCAGAAATCGCCCCGGCTAATTTCTGCACCATTGTTGCCGAGTTGTTGCCAGACAGCTAGGGTATGACCGTTTTGAAATCAGGAGCCAAGGTACTGAATATGACTGATGCGTTTAGGGTATTCGTTGGATGGGACAGCCGTGAGCCAATCGCCTACGACGTAGCGCGGCACTCTTTGCTTAAAAACGCTTCAGTGCCTGTCTCCGTCATTCCCATCAAACAGGACGAACTGCGTGCCCGTGAGCTGTATTGGAGGGAAAAAGATCCGCTCGCGTCAACAGAGTTCACCTATACGCGGTTTCTCACGCCTTTTCTCGCCGACTACACGGGTTGGGCTTTGTTCTGCGATTGCGACTTCCTGTGGCTCGGTGACGTCGCAGGTTTGCTGGAATACACGAAGTCGAACAAGGCGGTTTATTGCGTCCAGCATGACTATACGCCGAAAGCCACCACGAAGATGGATGGCGTGGTCCAGACATCCTACCCACGAAAAAACTGGTCCTCGCTGATGCTGTTCAATTGCGCGCACCCTTCGGTTAAATCGCTTACGCCAGAGGTCGTGAACCGCGAAAGTGGTGCCTACCTCCATCGAATGCAGTGGGTCGCCGATGAGGACCTGGGCTCGCTGCCAGTAGAGTGGAACTGGCTTGAAGGTTGGAACGAAAAGCCGGCGCTTGGCACACCCAAGGCGGTCCACTATACAAGCGGCGGTCCGTGGTTTGCCGAGTGGCAGAATGTCGACTATGCGGACCTGTGGATAGCCGAACGCGACGAATTCCTGGGTAATGCCGATCAGACAGAGGCGTCTCTTCGCGCTCGGCGAGCCGGCAGCTAAGCCAACCGATCGGGACCGACTATATCAGACGTTTCGTCGAGGTCGCCGGCAACGCGCGGTTCGTGCAGATCTGTGAACAGACCGCGCGTTGCCTGGTCGAAATCGAACCGAGCGGTTGTCGAAAAGCCATTTTTGGCGGCGTGCTTTGCAGGGCGCCAATGAATCGCATTGGGCCAATCGCACCCGGTTCAATCCGCAGGGCCAGGCTTCAAACGCCGATTCCACGGTGTGGGAGAGCCGACCTGCGTCGCCTTTCGCAAGGAGACTCTCTCGAGATGCTCTCTCTGCTCCGGCTGATCAGGGCCATTTAGCGCTTGGCGTTGGCACAGCGTCTGCTGCACCAAGCCAGCAACTGCTTCGTCGTTGTTGCGGCATTTGTTCGCGGATCGCTGGCCACTCCAGATCGAATGAGTTTGCACTCGCTACTGTGATTTTCTGAGGATCACGTCTGGGGCTATTGGCGCCCCGATGCCTGTTGGACCCAATCGGCCCGATGAGACGGGACGGGGCCGCAGCCCCAGAGGACGATATCGAGATCGTCTTTGAAAAGCGGGGTGCTAGATCGTTTCGTGTCGTATTGATGGGGTGTAGCCAGTCGCATCGACACAGGGCAGGGCAGTCTATCGACAAACGGAACATCCCGTTCAGCCTACCTGCGATGATAGGCTGGATTCAGGAGGCTTGAGGCGATGGCGAAAAGAAGTGCGGGCATTCTGCCTTACCGCAGATCGACAAACGAACTGCAGGTGTTGCTTGTCCATCCGGGCGGGCCGTTCTGGCAAAACCGCGATCTTGGCGCATGGTCGATTGCAAAGGGCGAGTATGGTGATGACGAACAGTCGGAAGCTGCGGCGCGTCGCGAATTCGTGGAGGAAACCGGCTGGCAGCTCAAGGGAGCACTGCTTCCGCTGGGAGAACTGCGCCAGCGCGGCGGCAAGCTCATTACGGCGTTCGGCGTCGAAGGCGATTTCGACGCCGGCAGCCTGCGCAGCAACATGTTCGAGATGGAATGGCCGCCGCGCAGCGGCCGCATGCAATTGTTTCCAGAGATCGATCGCGCAGGGTGGTTCGGCCTGGATATGGCCCGGGAAAAGCTGCTTGTCGGCCAGCGGCCTTTTCTCGACCGGCTTGTGGTGTCTGTCTAAGGATCGACCCAATGGCCGACCGACATCTTCCTAGGGCACGAAGATAAGGAACAGATAGGCGACAAACACGACGAGATGAACGAGCCCCGTCAGCATCGTTGTTCGGCCCGTCCCAAAGCTCACGATGCTGATGGCAAGCGCGAGGATGAGAAGCACGGTATCCCCCGGGCCCAGACCAAGAGTCAGGCTTCGTCCTGTGAGTAGGCTCGCCGCACCGATCGCCGGGATTGTCAGGCCGATTGTGGCGCAGGCCGAGCCGAGGGCGACATTCAGCCCTCGCTGAAGTTCGTTATTGAGTGCTGCCCGAACCGCCGATACCGCCTCCGGCATAAGCACAAGCGCAGCGACGAAGAAGCCCACGATTGCGTCCGCCTGGGTGACTTGAAGAAACGCGAGCCCATTCTCGATACTGCCGGCCACCTGCTCGGTCAGAAGAACGATCCCTGCCAGTCCGACAAATAAGAGGAGCACATTGGTGGTCACTCTCCCACCCTCAGATACATGCTCCTCATGTTCGGCGCTGGACGTCAGATCCTCGATAAAATCGCCCCGATGGCGCACCATCTGAGCAAAGACGAACGCTCCATAGAGGAGGATTGAAAGAACGCTCACGAAAGCGAGTTGCGATGCGGAGAACGCACCGGGGCTTGTTGCAAGAGTGTAGTTTGGAAGGATCAGCGTAAGAACCGTCAGCGCCATAATGACGGCAAGGGAAGCGCTGGTGCCCTGTCGTTTGATGTCCTGATATCGATGCTTCAGCCCACCCAGGGTGAGGCAGACCCCGACCACACCAGTGCACACGATCATGACCGTCGAAAATACGGACTCGCGTGCCAGCGTCGGGTTGTTCTCGCCATGCAGCATCATCGAAACGATGACCGATGCTTCGATGGCCGTCACCGAAAATGTCAACAGCAGCGTGCCATAAGGTTCACCGAGCCGCCGTGCGACGGCTTCGGCATGATGCAAAACCACAAACACGGTCGCGAAGATGAAGATAGCGACCACGATCAACGCAAGGATCTTGATCGAAAGCAGCGAAGGCTCCATCGACGCGGCGCCGAAATGAATTAGCGCGGCCAGGCCCAAGGAGCCGATTGGGAACAGATATTGGCCGATAGGTCGTCGATGAACAGCCAAGACGGATTTCCTCATCGCCATCGACGGCCGCAGATCGGGTATTACAGAAACGGACCGAGGCCCACCGTATCAGTGTACTTGCGGCTGCCGGTCCGTTCAATGGCCGCGTGCTCAATCGACTTGGCGTAACGAAACTGCCGAGCTCGATGCCGCATGTGCCGAATCACAATTAAGCCTTGAGTTTTTGCGCTTACCGCAATAGCTAGGTGCTACCAGGCCGGGCCCCTCTGGCAGTCCATCAGGACTGTGATGTCGGACTGGAATTCAATCCGGGTGGCCTGGCTTTGAGATTTCTTCAGCTGTAGCATTTCTCTTGTCATACGCGGTGTCCGCGTTGCTCTACGGTTATGCTCGCAAGCCGCGTCACCCCTAGCTGAACGCAAGGGTGCCGTATGACAGAATTTTTTAGTCCTGAAGCAATGACCGCTCTCTTGCAGGTCATCATGATCGACCTGGTGCTGGCCGGTGACAACGCCATCGTTATCGGCCTTGCCGCGGCCGGACTACCCAAAGAGCAGCGCAGAAACGCAATCGTCGTTGGTATCATCGCAGCGGCCGTTCTGCGCATCGGCTTTGCGGCCGCGACAACCCAGCTCCTGCAGATCGTCGGCCTGTTGTTGGCTGGCGGTATATTGCTGTTGTGGGTGTGCTGGAAGATGTGGCGCGAACTCCGGCAAAACCATGCGCAGGAAACACAGGCGATCGAAGCGCTTTCGGAAAGTGATGTCGACTACGATGGCATCGTAGCTGGCAAAGCTCCACGCAAGACCCTGGCGCAGGCAACCTGGCAGATCATCATCGCCGACGTCTCGATGTCGCTCGACAATGTTCTGGCGGTAGCGGGTGCTGCGCGCGAACATCCAAACGTATTGATCTTCGGCCTTGTCCTCTCCGTCGCGTTGATGGGCATTGCCGCAAACCTCATTGCCAATCTGCTTCAGAAGCACCGTTGGATTGCCTATGTCGGCCTGGTGATCATCCTCTACGTGGCTGCCGACATGATCTATCGCGGTGCGCTTGAACTTCTGCCTCATGTCGCGGGCGCTTGAGACACAGAAAATGGGCCGGAACGACCTCGTTCCGGCCGATTTCTGCTTATCGCTCCCCCTACGATTTTATGCATGTCGCGAAAAAGTGTGCAGCGGTTTTGCGATAACGACATGCATAAAACAACAACCTAAAGCGCGTCGCGTGAGGTCGGTCGAACGCGACGCGCTTTAGAGCGCACTCACCCGATCCGGCGGTAGAAGGAATCCTCCTGCTCAGATCCGTGTGAGTCGCGGTTTGCTCCCACGCAGACGACCAAATCGGAAGGCATCCGAAACCGCCGAGCGGACCATAAGCATCTCGCCTATGGTTTCGTGTGTCATGAGCCCGACCAGCCGGTCGGAATTGTCCACGACGGCGATAGCTGGCACATCTGCCTGCTGCATGAGCCGCAGGCTTTCCTCGAGACTTTTGCGGTAGTGTATTTTCGGGATATCGTTCCGCATTGCGCTCGCGACCGGTTCAGCTGGCCCCTTTTCCTTCAAGGTCCGGATCATGTCGTTGCGTGTCACCAATCCTTCAATGTGGCCGGCGGAGTCGATGACAGGGAAGTCGTGCTGCGTGGTCGCGAGGAGCATCTCGATTGCCTCGTCGAGCGTCGCCGACCGTTCCAGCCGGGCGAACTCGGTGATCATCACGTCACCGACCAGGACGCTTGTGGCAACCTCGCGGATCTGTGCGTTCTGCGCTTCTGCTGCCGCGGCGAGATAGACGAAGATGCCGATGAAGATCAGCAGCGGGTTGTAGAACAGCCCAACGAAACCGAAGACAAAGGCCAATCCTTGCCCGATCGTGGCGGCGATCTGGGTCGCGCGCGACCAGGAAAGGCGGGCGGCGAGGGCGGCGCGCAGGATACGGCCGCCATCCATCGGGAAGGCCGGGATCATGTTGAAAAGGACCAGGAAGACATTGACCCCGGCAAGCCTGGCGAGAAAATTCATACGCGGATCCTCGATCCCGGCCATCTGTTCGACACCCGCCGACCCGCCGAGCAAGACGAAGATCAGCGCGGCGATCGCGACATTGACCAGCGGCCCCGCGACCGCGATCACGAACTCCTGCCCCGGCTCTTCGGGCATGCGTTCCAGCCTGGCCACGCCGCCGATCGGGAAAAGCGTAATATCCGGCGTGCTGATGTCGAAATACCGTGCGGCGGCGATGTGGCCGAATTCATGCAGGACCACGCAGGCAAAGACGGCAATGATGAAGGCTACGCCTTCCCAGGCCGCTGGCGTGCCGCCGATCTGATAGTGCGTCAGCCAAATCCAGACGAGCAGAAGCAGGAAGGTAAAGTGAACGCGCACGGTGGTGCCGGCGATCGTCCCGAGGTTCAGCGACCAACCCAAATCTGTCCACTCCGAGAGGCCCCACCTTCGCAAGAGGCTTTGGCAGGACGCTTGCAATCGTTCGAGAACATCAGGCGCTCAAGCTCATCGTCTGCGACTGATACCCCGCCTCGGTGTCGCGCGGTCCGTCGCAGGAAGAGTTTATCACGACATGACATCCCGGTGAACGTCTTGCGCCGTCGTGATCCGATGCGTCCAAGTCTGCACGGTCATTTCGCGCTGTCGCGCTTTTTCGGCGCTGGCGGACACAGTGCTTCGGATTCGGATCGTCATCCATGGATTGTTCCTGAACCTTGGCCGAAGAACATCGCAATGCAGAAGGTGCACGGCGGCGCGTCGGCGTTGGCCGACGCGAAACAAGATAGGTTGACCTGGCGCTGACGTGTCGCCGCCTCACTCAGTGAGCAGTCTGCGAATGCTCGCCGCCCGGCTTCGAGATGTCGCTTAAAGCCTCTCCCGCTTCTGCCACTTCGCCACTCGTCGCGAGATCGCCAAGAGAGATGATGCCGACGAGCCGCTTGTCGCGGTTCAGAACCGGAAGCCGACGTACCTGCAGGTCGCCCATGTTTTCAAGCACATGTTCGACGTCTTCGTCATCGAAGCAATATTTGACCTCCGGGCTCATGACATCACGCACCTTCGTGTCAGGTCCCTTACCCAATGCTACGCCGCGGATCGCGATATCACGATCGGTGATCATCCCGACCAGCCGGTCGTGGTCGCCCACGGGCATCACTCCGGCGTCAAGCTTGCCCATGATCTGCGCTACTTCGCGGATGGACTGTTCAGGGTTCGCAACCTGGACATTCCTCGTCATGCAGTTGCCGACTTTCATGGCAATCTCCCTTTAACTTGCGAGGCCCCGCCGCCGGTTTTGGTGTTGACCTAGGAAACGAACTCTTCGGCGGTAACGTTCCCTCGAATCTGAATGCCGCAGGAGGTTTTTCACCTGCAGCCGGAAGGCTGAGAAGGCCCGCGTCGCGGGGACCTTGCGGTATGTCTTTGACGCGAAGTCGAACCACACAACGGCCGCGCTTCACTGCGCCCATCGCCGTAACCGCCGCTTCAGCGACAAACGCCAACGACCGGCCAAACTGGAACCCCGATGGGCGATACGACGTTCCAGGAGATAGGCAGCCACGGAGAAGTCGAATGCAGCCCTTAGCCGCAAATTCCACCAGCCGTCCCGGCGCGCTTACGATTACCCCGTTCAATGGAACCGTAACGGTCAGGTTCTCCGACGCGATTATTGCCTCAACCGAGCGGGCAAAAGTGGTCTATGAAGATGGGCACGATCCCGTCTTCTATATCCCCTTCGAGGATATATATTTCGACCTGCTGGAGAAGACGAACACCACAACGCACTCCCCGCCGAAGGGCACGGCGAGTTACTGGCGGGTCCACGCGGTCGGCGGAGCGGCTGACGACTTCATGTGGGCCTACGAGACGCCCGACACGCCGGCATTGGCCATCGCCCGCCATGGCGCCTTCGATCCCGACAAGGCGCGGATCGATGCCGATCCTGCCGAGGACAAGCGACACACGCCTCACATCCCCGAGTAGACGGCGCTTGAATTTCCACATCGGCCGATCACACCAATCTCTCCGTCATTCGGAGAATTCTTGGTCGATGATCCGCAGGCCGTCTTCATATTTCGATGTCGAGGTGCCAATCTGCCGTGCCTGCCACAGATTGTCGGCGAGATCTGCGCGCTTGACCGGCAGCGCCAATGGGTTGGCTGCTGCTCTGCGCACGAAAGCGAGGTCGTCCTCGTCCGGCCGGCGTGTCATGGCATCGACTGCCGACACGATGGATGTTCCAAAACCAGCCGCCTCGAGCCGATCGCGGTCCCAATTGTCGCTTTTCTCAAGAACGTCGTGAAGGTAGGCAACGGCCTTTTGGTCGAGGGTTTCGACGGCGTCAACGACCCGGCGGCAATGCTCGATATAGGGCCGCCCGGTCTTGTCCGTCTGCCCGGCATGAGCTTGTTCGGCGATTTTTGCCGCGCGGTAAAGCACGCTCATCGTGTGAATCCTTGCGTTGTCCCGATGAAATCCTTTGATTTAATCGTCAATTCGCTGCTGAGTTCCATTCGACGAGACCAGTACTGAGACTCACCATTGCTCCTGTCCCACGGTGCGGCAGGCCAATCCCGCAGCAAACCCCAGCCAAGCCGCTGCGTCGACCTATAGTTGTATTGTTGCACCAGGCTGCCAGGCTCATCAAAGCAGCCGACACGCAATGCGATTTCTTGCGGCTAAGCGTCGTAGGCAAGGCTGAGTGGAGACCCGCCGCCTTGCAGAAGCCTCTGCGGGCGCGCATGACCGTTCTTCACCTATACAGAAGGGGGGATGGTTCCAGTGGCCATTCATGGCCCGGATCGATAAGTCCAAGTGGATTGATCGGTCTAATGCGATCGACATAGGGACGCTATTTCCAGGGCGAGCGGTGAACTGGCGGCGTGAACGAGCCGCCTGCGCTTGTCAGGACGCCTATCATGGAAACCACCTACGACACCCGGATTTTAGATGACCGCACGGCGTGGGGCGCGGTGCTGTCGATGGCGCTGTGCGTCTCCGTCCTGATCGCGTCGGAGTTCATGCCGGTCAGCCTGCTCTCTCCGATCGCCGTGGATCTCAGCATCACAGAGGGCCGGACAGGCCAGGCCATCTCGATCTCTGGGGCTTTTGCCGTGGTTACCAGCTTGCTGGTCGCCGGCCTTACGCGCCGGATCGACCGCAAGCTTGTCGTGACCGGCTTCACGGTGCTCCTGATCGTTTCCGGTCTCGCGGTGACCTTTGCGCCTAACTTCGCGTTCCTGATGGTCGGCGGTGCGCTGCTTGGCGTGGCGATCGGTGGCTTCTGGTCGATGTCGACCTCGATCGTCATGCGCCTCGTATCGGAAGACCGCGTCCCGAAGGATCTCGCCATGCTGAACGCCGGGAACGCGATCGCAGCTACGATTGCCGCTCCGCTGGGAAGCTTCCTCGGGGCCCATGTCGGCTGGCGGGGCGCCTTCTTCCTCGTCGTGCCTCTCGGCTCGTTGGCGCTCGTCTGGCAGTGGATCAGCCTGCCGCCGCTGCCCCCGCGCGGAAGGAAGGCATCCGGCAACGCGCTGGCGCTGCTTGGCCGCCGCGCGGTCGCGCTTGGCATGGCCTCGATCCTGTTCCTCTTCATGGGCCAGTTCGCACTCTTCACCTACCTACGCCCCTTCCTTGAGGGCGTCACTGGACTCGGCATTTCCGCGCTCTCTGCCATGCTCCTCGTCATGGGCCTGGCGGGTGTTGCAGGCACGTGGTGCATCGGACGGCTGTTGCGAACCCGATTGTTCAGCGTCTTGGTCGTCATCCCGCTCGTGATGTCGATACTTGCCATCGCGCTGATTGCCCTCGGATCAATGCCCATCCCCGTTTCGCTGCTTCTCCTCGCCTGGGGCTTCTTCGGCACCGCCGCCCCCGTGGGATGGGGGACCTGGCTGAGCCGTACGCTGCCCGACGACGCGGAGGCGGGAGGCGGCCTCCAGGTCGCCACCATTCAGCTCGCCATCACGAGTGGCGCGGCGATCGGAGGAATGCTCTTCGACACGATCGGTTGGTGGGGCGCGTTCGCGTTCGGCGCGACGCTGCTATGCGGTTCCTCACTGCTCGGCCTCGCCGCATGGCGCACAACCCTGAGGTTTTTGCCATGATCAAGCCGTCCACCCTCAGTCGCCGGGCATTGCTCGGCGACGTGGCAATGACCCACATCGCAATCCAGGAAGTCCAGGACGGCAAAGTCGTGGACTGGATGGAGCACGTTACCGACGAACAATACCAAGGAGACCAGTGATGACCGATACGATCAAGAACAAGGTCGTGATTATCACCGGCGCATCATCCGGCATCGGCGAAGCGACGGCGAAGTTGCTCGCGAGCAAGGGTGCCAAGGTCGTGCTCGGCGCGCGGCGAGAGGAAAAACTGAAGCAGATCGCCGACGAGATCGGAAAGGTCGGTGGTCAGGCCGTCTACAAGGAGTTGGACGTAACCAAACCGTCCGACAACGACGCGGTCGTAAAGCTTGCCAAGGATACGTTCGGCCGCGTCGATGTCATCTTCCTGAATGCCGGGCTCATGCCGAACTCGCCGCTATCCGCGCTGAAGACCGACGACTGGCACCAGATGGTCGACGTGAACATCAAGGGTGTTCTGAACGGCATCGCGGCGGTACTGCCAGCCTTCATCGAACAGAAGTCCGGGCATGTCATCGCGACATCATCGGTTGCGGGGCTCAAGGCCTATCCGGGCGGTGCTGTGTATGGCGGGACAAAATGGTTCGTCCGCGACTTCATGGAGGTCCTGCGGATGGAGTCCGCCATGGAGGGGACGAACATCCGCACCGCGACGATCTATCCGGCCGCGATCAACACCGAGCTGCTGAACACTATTAGCCAGAGGCAAACGCTCGACCAGATGCAGAACACGTATGACAAATACGGGATCTCGCCGGACCGGATTGCCAATGTCGTGGCCTTCGCTATCGGCCAGCCCGAGGACACGACCATCAACGAGTTCACGGTGGGGCCGGCAAACCAGCCCTGGTAAGGCGGGGATGGATCGTGTGGTTACGGGCAAGATCAAGCAGCGTCTTCGATCCCGAACTGCCGCTAGCCCAGGTTGCGGATGCCTACCGCGCCATGGACGGGCGGCGGGCAGTCAAAATGCTGCTTCGGGTCTGACTAGCGGCCGACGGACGACGGTGAACGCGCCTGTATAGCAACCGGTCCGGCGGACGCAGAGACCGAAGGACTTGCCGTGCGCTGGCCCTTGAATGTCTCATGAACGGAGAAAAGACGATGACGAATGCCCTGTCTTTGATTGCCACGACGCTGGTGCTGCTCACTTCCGCTGCCGCCCAGGCTCAGGCAATGCAGGTCTCGCCCAACGGGTCACGCGTTTCCGTACTGGGTTCTGCGGAAACGTTCACCGGCACCGTCACGGTCACGCCGCTGTTCGCGCCCAACGAGCACAGCAATGCCGGCGGCGGCCTGGTCGAGTTCACACCGGGCGCTCGCTCGTACTGGCACACGCATCCGGCAGGCCAGACGCTGATCGTTACAGCGGGTGCGGGCTGGGTCCAGGAAGAAGGCGGAGAGAAGATCGCCATCCAGCCCGGCGACGTCATTTCGACCCCGCCCGGGGTGAAGCACTGGCACGGCGAAGCCGCCGAAAGCTCCATGAGCCACATCGCGATAAAGCCTGCGCGGGACGGCAATGTCGTCGAGTGGCTCGAGCCCGTCACCGACGACCAGTACCGCTGATCCCGAACCCGAGACGCAAGGAGAAGATCATGAAATCCATTGCAGCTCTTGCGCTGGCCATGACCGTTGCACCTGTCGCCGGCAATGCAGCTTCAGGCGCCAATGACGATGTCTCGTCCGTAGCGCCTGCTCTCGAGCGGTATGAACAGGAAACTCTCGAGAAGGGGCTCTGGGTGCGGCCGGGCTTGTCCGCGCGCGACCGAAGTGTCGTTACGGTCGCGGCCGCCATCACGCGCAACCAGACGGGTCTCATGCCCGAGCAAATCCGCCGCGCACTCGACAACGGGGTCAAACCCGCCGAACTCTCGGAGATCATCACGCATCTCGCCTTCTACGCAGGCTGGGGCAATGCCATGGCGGCAGTCGACGCGGCCAGGCCCGTCTATGCCGAGCGAGGCATCGGCGCCAACCAGCTTCCGGCAGCCGCCCCGACGCTGCTTCCGCTCGATGAGGCAAAGGAGGCCCGGCGTGCCGCGAGCGTCGAGCAGACCACCGGCCCGGCCTCTCCGGGCCTGGTGCGAGACACCCGCGAGGTGCTGTTCCGCGATCTGTGGCTGCGCCCGGACCTTGCGCCGCGTGACCGCAGCCTGGTCACGGTCAGCGCGCTGATTTCTGCCGGCCAGGTCGCTCAGGTGCCGTTCCACTTGAACCGCGCCATGGATAACGGACTGACCCGCGAGGAGGCCTCCGAGGTCATCAGCCATCTCGCATACTATGCCGGTTGGCCGAATGCATTTTCGGCAGCGCCGGTCGCGCGGGAGATTTTCGAGAAGCGTACGAACCCTTAAGGGCGGCAGGGCACGAGGTCAGCGGATGATCAGGCCGGCATATCAAATGACGCTTCCGCCATGTTGAGCGACCGCTGGAGGAGGCCGCAGCGCTTTCAGGCCCCGCCATAGCGCAGGGCATCGACGATGACTTTGAAGGCCGGCAGGTTCTGCCGTCGGCTCGGGTAATAGACGTAGTAGCCCGGGAATTTCGGGCACCAGTCATCGAGCACCTGCACGAGATCGCCAGATGCGATGTGACGGTCGACGAGGTCCTCCGGCACGAAGGCGATGCCGTAACCCTTCAAAGCCGCATCGACCATGGCGTAGGAGGCGTTGAAGGTGAGCTGCCCATCCACCCGGACGCGAAGCTCATGACCGTCCTTTTCGAATTCCCAGGCATAGAGCCCGCCGCCACGAGTCTGGCGCATGTTCATACAGTTGTGCCCAATCAACTCCTGCGGGTGGCGAGGCGGAGGATGCTCGGCGAAATAGTCAGGAGACGCGACCGCCACCATGCGCCAGTCCGGACCGATGCGGATCGCAATCATGTCCTTCTCGACGCTTTCACCCAACCGTACCCCCGCGTCGAACCCATCTTCGACGATGTTGCGCAGCCCGTTGTCGATGCTCAGTTCCAGCTTGATGTCGGGATAATCTGCGAGCGCCGGCCTGAGCTTCGGCCAGACGAGGCTGTCGAACGCGTGATCCGAAAGGGTCAGCCGGATTGTTCCGGCAGGCTTATCGCGGAACTCCATCAGCGAGGCGATCTCCGCTTCGATTTCCGCAACACGCGGTGCAAGCGACTGCCGTAGGCGCTCGCCGGCCTCGGTCGTCGCCACGCTGCGGGTCGTGCGCGTGAGCAGCCTAATGCCCATACGCGTTTCCAACCGCTTGATCGTGTGGCTGAGGGTGGACTGCGTTATGCCGAGCTTTGCGGCGGCGCGCGTGAAGCTCTTTTCCTCGGCAACGGCCAGGAACCACAAAAGGTCGTTGAAGTCTTCCTTGGCCATACCGTTTTCCCAAACCGATCGCTGAAGATTTATGTCTCCAATCGATCAATGCAAGCGAATTAACGCCCCTAATGCTCTTGATCGGGAGCGGCTACCCTGCAGGTCCGACAAGCCAACTGCCAGTCGTGTTGGCTTTCCCGCGAACCAAAAGGTGAAGGCCATGGAACTGACCATTAACGGCTCGACATTTCAGGTCGACGTCGAACCGGATACGCCGCTGCTCTGGGTAGTACGCGACACGCTGGGCATGACCGGCACGAAGTATGGCTGCGGCGTCGCCCAGTGCGGCGCATGCACGGTGCTGATCGACGGACAGGCCACGCGATCCTGCGTGACGACGGTGGACAGCGTCGTCGGGATGGCGATCACGACGATCGAGGCGATCGAGCAGGATACCGAGGGCAGGAAGGTGGTCGAGGCGTGGCTCGCCAATCAGGTGCCGCAATGCGGCTACTGCCAGTCCGGCCAGGTGATGGCTGCCACAGCGCTCCTCAAGCAGACTGCGCAGCCCACCGAGGACGACATCGCCGGCGCGATGGTGAACCTCTGCCGCTGCGGCACCTACAACGCGATTTCGGCTGCCGTCCGGCAGGCCGCCCAGGCGTGAGGAGGAAACCATGAACGACATGACTCCTAGTCGGAACCACTGGTCCACAGGCAGCGAGGAGGGTCCGCTCAACATCTCGCGCCGCAGCTTTCTCGGTGGCGCCGCAGCGCTCGTCTTATCCGTCACGGTGCCAGTCGGAAGCGCCCGGACGCAGGCCGCCGCATCCATCACGCCCGGAGCTCGCGTCAGTGCCTTTCTGGAAATCCGCCCTGATAGCACCGTGCTGTTCCGCAGTGCCTTCATCGAGGGCGGACAGGGCATCTTCACCGCCATGGCGCAGATTGTCGGTGAGGAGTTGGATGTCGATCCCGTGAACTTCACGGTCGAGGGAGCGCCTCCCGGTCCCGATTATCTCCTGACCGGCGGCGGCCGCTTCACCGGCGGCAGTATGTCGGTGCGCATGAGCTACGAGACCATGCGCAAGCTCGGCGCCTCGGCACGCCAGATGCTGCTGCAGGCAGCGGCCGCGCGGCTCGGGCTGTCCATCTCGGAGCTATCCACCCAACCGGGCCGCGTGGTCCATGCAGCGTCCGGGCGGGCGATCCCTTACGGCGAGATCGCCGATGCGGCCGCCGATCTGTCGGTACCGACGGATGTCGTGCTGCGATCTCGCGACGATTTCCGCTGGATTGGCAAGCCCGTTCGCCGGCTCGACGGGCGCGAGAAGTCGACGGGACGCGCGCAGTATGGGATCGACCTCAAGGTGGACGGTATGCTTCACGCCGCCGTCCAGCACAGCCCGCGTCTCGGCGGGGAGCCGGGCGCCTTGACGAACGAGGCCGAGGTTCAGGCCATGCCCGGCGTGCACTCGATTCACCGCTTGCCTGGGGCCGTGGCGGTCGTCGCCGACACCTGGTGGCGAGCGCGCCGCGCGGTGGAAGCTCTGCAGGTGACCTGGACGGAGCCTGCGGCTGCAACGCCTCGCGCCATGCCGGCTGATTTCGCCTCCGAGACCCACAAGGCAATGTTGAAGTCGACACCCGGAGACGGCGTCGCTTTCGAGCAGGAAGGCGACGCCGCAGGCACCCTTGCCGGCGCAGCGCGGATTGTGGAGGCGACCTATGACGCTCCCTACCTCGTGCACGGGCAGCTCGAGCCGCCCTCGGCGATCGCGCATTGGAATGCGGACGGGACTCTCGAGCTTTGGATCCCAAACCAGGCGCCCGAGATGTTCCAGGCCGAGGCTGCAAAGGTCGCCGGCATCGAGCCGGGCAAGGTGATCATCCACTCCCCTATGCTCGGCGGCTTCTTCGGGCGGCATTTCCTCTATCAGACGGCCAACCCGTTCCCGCAGGCGATCCTGCTAGCGAAGGCGGCAGGTCGTCCCGTCAAGCTCATCTGGAGCCGCGAGGAGGAATTCCTGCGCGACACGTTGAGACCAATGGGGGTCGCCCGTTTCCGCGCCGGTCTCGACGGCGACGGTTTGCCGGTCGCTCTGGATGCCGTTGCGGTGGGTGAAGGTCCGACAGGACGTTGGTTCGGCCGCCAGCCGGACAAGGTGGACAGCTCCGCCGTCGAAGGCATCGCGGGTAAAGTCTATGCGATTCCGAACCGGCGCGTCGGCCAGGTTCACGTCGACGACCCGGCGATCATCGGATTCTGGCGGTCGGTTGGTCATTCGATGAACGACTTCTTCTACGAGACGTTCTTCGATGAAATGGCCGACGCAGGTCAGCAGGACCCCTACGAACTGCGGCTGCGGCTTCTCGCGGACAGACCGCGCCACAGCAATCTTCTGCAGGCAGTCGTCGATCTGTCCGGGGGCTGGAAGCGCGGTCCCTTCGCGGCAGAGGACGGCAGCCGCCGCGCGCGCGGCGTCGCGATGGCCTCGCCCTTCGGCAGCGAGGTGGCGACGATCGCCGAAGTCTCGCTGCGCGACGGCGAGGTCGTCGTGCACCAGATCTGGGTGGCGATCGATCCCGGAAGCATCGTCAATCCGGCCATCATCGAGGCGCAGGTGAACTCGGCGGTCGCACTTGGCCTGTCCTCGGCGCTGCTGGAGGAAGTCGTCTATGTCGACGGCATGCCGCAGGCGCGCAATTTCGACGGCTATCCGATCCTGCCGCCAGACCGCATGCCGCGCGTGCATGTTCGCATCGTCGAAAGCGGTGCGCCGATGGGCGGCATCGGCGAGCCTGGCCTGCCCGGCGTGCCGCCGGCAGTGGTAAATGCCGCCTCGGTGCTCACGGGCCAGCGTATCCGCAGCCTGCCCCTCTCGAAGCTCGACCTGAAGGGCATGGAAGGATGAGGAATCTAGTACTACCTGCCTTGACGATGATTGCAGCAAGCTGGGCAACGGATCTGTCCGTTGCCCAGGAGGCGGATCCCGGTTCAGGAGAGCGCCTGTTCCGGCAGCGCTGCGGGGCCTGCCACCAGATCGCGACCACCCGGAACGGTGCCGGACCTCACCTGCAGGGCGTCGTCGGCCGCGCCGCCGCCAGCGTCGAAGGCTTCAACTACTCGCCCGCCCTGCGCGACTCCGACTCCGGCATCACCTGGACGTCCGAGACGCTGGAAACCTACCTCGCGAATCCGACTGCCATGGTGGGCGGCACACGAATGGTTCAGCGCTTCAACAATGCCGAGGAGCGGCGCGCCATCATTGAATTCCTGAACAGCATGTAGCGCGGCGCCAGAGCCTGTTCGGGCAGCGCTTGATTCCCCGGTGTCCCCCGACTTTTCGAGGCTGTAATTGATGGCCAGGCCGCCACCGACCGTAGGTAGCGCCTGTTTGTGCCGGCCTAGCATTTCATCTACTTTGAAGCCGGCCATATCTGGCGAGACGGCCAATGCATGTCGCGCAAAAGTGTGCAGCGGTTTTGCGATAACAACATGCATAAAACGACAACCTAAAGCGCGTCGCGTGAGGCCGGTCGAACGCGACGCGCTTTAGTCGCGAGACGGTCCATCAACAATCCCGGAATTGGGCAGAATTCCAAAATCCTGTGACTTTGCACCTTGTGCCGCGATCAAAAATCCGTCGGCGTGGAGACCGCGCCGCAGCAACTCTCTGACGGCCGCCGATCGGCTTGGCATGCGCCTTTCGAAGCGCCAGTTTTCCAGTGCAGCCAATTCATCAGCAGTCAGCATGATCTGCAGTCGTTCGGGTCTTTCCAGTTCGGCCATTTCTGCCTCCAGCCGCTCAAAGTTAGTATTTAACTAAGAGTTAGGGAAAGGCTGAGTGTGCGTCAAGGTCGGTCAATAAGCCGTTGGCGTGAAAGGCCCGGAGTTAATGTGAGGCGTCGATTGCGTATCCTGCGTGATATACTAACTGCTTGATTTTACAAGAAAATTTTATGGATTTCAGCTTGTTATTTGAGCCGATCTGGCGCATGCTGATCCCGAGGGACAAACCGCTCCTGAAAGGAGGGTTCTCCATGAGAGACGGTTATTCGGTTCGTTTGTGTCACGACGTCGACCGGCAAGTGTGGGCAGCCGCCCGGTGCAAGGGGATAGTCAATGTCACTGGGGTGGCTGAGACCGTTCGGCTGCGAAACCTCGCCGAAAACGTTGCGCTTGAAGACATCGAATGCCTGGTGTTGCAAGCCGCCCAGTTCTACGGGGCAGCCATGGAGTTCGACAGCCTGACCGTCTTCGAATTGGCTAACGTCCATCGGCTCTCAGTTCATCGCGATGCTTTGCCTGGGAGAGGCAACCTCGACGTTGTGGAGGACAGGGCAGTTTCGCTCTATCTTCGCCAGCCGGACCGAATGCAGTAAGTCCGGCTGAGCGTCAGCACAGTCGGTCGGCGGGAAGCGCTCAGCTTCCCGGGCGCTTTCAATCGGCCGCGTTATCCTGCATCGACGCCTGGACGAAATGCAGCGGCGCTTCGAGCGTCCAGGTGACGCCTTGCTCGTGGAACTCCAGCCGCCCGCTGCCGCTGAGCGCTTGTGGCGCCACGCGCTCGAGGACGACCGCTCCGAAACCGCGCCCCCTGACAGCGTCCAGGATCGGCCCGTCCAACTCACGCCAGACCAGTCGAAAGGTGTCGGCGCCGTCGCCGGCAGGGATCACATTCCAATCGATTTCGACGCGTCCGCCGTTGCAGGACAGCGCTCCATGTTTTGCCGAATTGGTGGCGAGTTCGTGAAAGGCTATGCCGAGATACTGCACGGCATTCGGCTGCAGAATCAGCATTGGCCCGGCCATCGATACGCGGGACTGCGCTGCAAAGGCCTTGAGCTGTGCCTTGATGAGTTCGCCGACCGTGGCGCCGCGCCACTCGGCATTGACCAGGAGATCATGGGATTCCGAAAGCGCCGTGATGCGCTCCCGGACCTGCCCGAGGAAAGCCTCAGGTGTGCTCGTCAGCTTGCTGGTCTCGCGGATCATCGAGATGATGACCGAGAACTGGTTCTTCACCCTATGGTTGACTTCGCGCATGAGCAGACGGATGCGCCGTTCGTTCTCCTTGTGGGAACTGATGTCGCGCGCGATCTTGGAGGCGCCGACGACCCTCCCGATGGCGTCGCGGATCGGCGAGACGGTGAGCGAGACGGAAACGAGCGTGCCGTCCTTGCGCAGGCGCATCGTCTCATAGGAGGGGACGCGTTCGCCGGCGCGGATGCGGCTGATGATCGAGACTTCCTCGTCGAGACGATCGGGCGGAATGAGCATCGTCACCGGCCGGCCGATCGCCTCGGCAGGCGTGTAGCCGAACAGGCGTTCTGCAGCGTCGTTCCAGCTGGTGATAATGCCATTCATGTCCTTCGAGACGATGGCGTCCATCGACGACTCGACAATGGCGGCAAGACGCATGCGGGCTTCATCGCCCAGCGTCTGCGTGCGCAGGTCGAGCAGCGTGTTGATCGCACCGACAACATTGCCCGCTTCGTCGCGAAGCAGGCGTGGGTGAGCCCTGAATGGGACGAGTTCGCCATCCGGCCGCTCCGCAATCGCCTGGTCCCATGAGACATCCCGTCCTTCGCGCAGCGCCACGGCCATCGGACACTCGCCATGCGCCATATCCCGACCGTCCAGGTGACGAAGCTTCCACGAGCCGCACCATAGGTCCCGACCGACAACAGGACGATGGCCCCAGAGCTCGGCTGCGGCTTCGTTGAAGAAGGTGATGCGTCCCTGTTCGTCGACGGTGTAAATGGCAACGGGCAGTGCCTGCATCAGATCGGCAGGCGGAATCCCTGGAACTCCGAGGCCGATATCCGCTTGTTCAACGAAGTTCACGTTGGGGCGCCATTCTCGTGGATTTCTGCAGCGGACATAATGCCCTTGAGCGATTTCGGTTCCGTCGGGACAATCACGTGCGCCCCTTTGCCCGCAGCCGCGGCGACATTCCCGGACGAGGCCTAAAGCGCGTCGCGTTCGACCGACCTCAACCGACCTCACGCGACGCGCTTTAGGTTGTTGTTTTCATGCATGTCGTTATCGCAAAACCGCTGCGCACTTTTGCGCGACATGCATTAGAGCGACACCGGATCAACGCTGAAGTTTGTCCGCCTAATCGTGCGGGCACTAAATGCGTCCGAGAAGGACCAGGATAATCAAGATCAGCAGAACGAGACCGAGGCCGCCACCGCCATAATAGCCAGTGCCGTAGAACGGCCCGCCACCCAGACCGCTGAACCCGCCAAGCAAGATAAGGATCAAAATGATGATGAGTATGGTTCCGAGGCTCATGGTGGTTCTCCCATTCTTGCGCTGCCGCACCATACAAGGGCACGCCCATGCGCCTGTTGATGACGGTATGAACTCCCAGAGGGGCTTCCTGTTCCACCGGAAGTAGCATCGTTGTCGCTCGTTTAGCGGGAAAAGCCGGTAGGCTCACGAGAAAGCCCACCGGCCGGGAGCCAGCGGGCCCGGACCACTGCGCCAGGCGGTGCTCACAGTCAGACGGCCTGATGATGTTCGGCGCCTCGGATTTTCATGCGAAAATGCGAGGCGCCACGCCGCAGGCTTCAACGAAGACGTGAATAATCATTCACCTTCCTTGGCGTGCCGGTCGGGTGCCGCCGCCCTTCTTTTCGGGGTCATGAGTATGGTGGCTGTCGCGTTCGCCTCCGCCGCCTGAGATCTTGCTGCGGCTGCGCAGATCGGAATCGGCTGGCGGCTTTTCTATCACCAGCGGCTCCTTGGCATTTTCGTGCGATGCGCCAGGACCGCCATGGCGGATGCTGGCGCGGGTCTTCTTCGACGTGGACATGAAATCACCTAACGGTCCTGCTGGTGGCCCTGATGGGTCGTATTGACTTTCGTGTTGCCCTGCTGGCCCTGTTTGTCGGGATTTGGGGCGGAATGGCTGTGCTGCGTCTGGTCGACAGGAACCGACTTCCTGTCGCCCGGACCCTTAGGACTCTGGTTCTCGGCCGGAACGGGTGGTGGTTTTGTGCTCATGACGTTCTCCTTTCACTAGCAAAAACAAGCAGGCCCCCGAGAAGGTTCCTGAAACGAACCGTGCGAGGGGCAAACTTCTAACATTGCCAATTCCGGCCTTGTCGGCGCGTCGCAGCGCAATAATCTTTTGTTAGGGCGTGGGCACTTCGACCTATCGAAAGGAGCCGACCATGAAACACCAAACACTCGACCAACTGCAGACAATTGCAAAAGTTGAGCCCTCGGCGACATACCCGACCATGTCTCGGACGCAGCGGATCGAGCGTTGGGCAAAGCTTCTCGAACAAAATCCACGGCGTTGCCTTGGAGCGCTTTCAGGCACCGAATATCTCAGTCCTGAAGCCCGTGCTGTAGCGCGTGGCGCTGGCTCGCCGATCACTGTTGCCTATGAAGATCCGGTGCTGCGCGCCATGGGTCTGAAAGATGATACCTACGGTGAGGCAAAGCGCTTCTTCGAACTCAGTGACTGGCAGTTGCACAACATCGTCTGTCACTGCCACGTCGGTGCTACGATGCAAGCGCGATGGGCTGCCGCCAGAGTTCGTCGGACAATTACCGGCAACAGACTTCTGGCTTGGCTGAGGGCAAGGTTTGTGCATTGAGGCCAGCGCAGAACGGTGACGACAAGTCTTGATCGTTCTCGTTCGCGACTGGCCGCCAGATGCTGGTGGCATTGCCGGCAACGCAGTGGATGGTGGAGCCGATGCCGTGCTTTCAGAGCGGCCGGGTGAAGACCTCATGCTCGCCCGGTCGGGGCTCATTGTCGGCGAGCACAAATTCGAGCGGACCCCATCTAAAGGGTGACCAGGATGAAGCTCGACTTCATGTGAACACGGCCCGCGCTCATACGATCCATACCACCACATATGCATCGCTCTCGGAGGAACAATAGCCGGTTGTGGTTGTTGGGATCGTCTGATGGAAGAAGGCAGCTACGAGAGCGCCCAGCGCCTCTATTTCGACGAGTCTAGCCGAGCAAGGAAGAAAGTGATGGCGTTCACTTTGACCAGTCCCGCCTTTCAGAACGGCCAGCCCATTCCGGATCGTCATGCCCGGCGCGGCGATAATCTCTCTCCGTTTCTGGAATGGAGCGATCCGCCGCCGGGCACTCGGAGCTACGTGCTCGTAATGGAAGATACGGATGCACCGTCACAGGCGTCCCGGCATTGGGTCGTCTACGACATCGGCGGAGACCGGCGTCATTTGGCCGAAGGGCGGAGTTCCAAAGCGCGAACCGAGGACCTGCCTCATGGCTTCAATGATTTCGGTAATCTTCACTACGATGGACCCGACCAGCATCCGGGCGGTAAGCCACACACCTACCGCTTCAGGCTCGCGGCCCTTGGCATTGCCAATCTTCCCATCGGCCCGGAACCCGATGCCCTGGTCGTGTGGCAGGCTGCCCGTGAAAACATGTTGGGTGAGGCGGAATTAATCGGCACTTACGGATGAATCAGCGCCAAGCAGCTTCGTTCTTCTGCTCGTAATGGCTGAATGCGGTCCGCAGTCAGTTGCCCGTCGGCACGGCTTGTCCGCAGAATTGGTTCACTTTGAACTTGAACATTCCGGGGAACTTCGAGCATCCGGGCTCAGGCGGCCACCTGAAGCACGATCTTGCCGCGCGTATGCTCGCTCTCCAGCCGTTCCTCGGCCTTAGCGACCTCCTCCAGAGGATAAGTCACCTGCACGAACGGAGTTACCTTGCCGGCGTCAATGAGGCGGCTGATCCTCGCGAGCTGCGCCGCATTTGGCTCAGCCAGATAAGAAACGCCACGCGCCTGATGCAGGCGTGCCTGTTCGGCCGAGGGCTCAGAAACGGTGGAAACAAGTATCCCGCCTGGCTTCAGTACACTCCAGGAGCGGTCCTGTGTGTCGCCCGCGACCAGATCGAAAACCATATCGATGTCTTCGACCTCATCCTCGAAGCGCTGGTTCTTGTAGTCGACGGCCTGGTCGGCGCCAAGCTCGCGGACGAAATCGAAATCTTCGGCAGCAACGGTCGTCACGACAAATGCGCCCGCAGCCTTGGCAAACTGAATCGCCAGATGTCCGACACCGCCGGCGCCGCCATGGATGAGAACCCGCTGCCCGGATTTGAGGTCGCCGTGGTCGAAAAGCCCCTGCCATGCTGTAATCCCCGCAAGCGGCACGGCGGCGGCTTCCACATGGCTTAGACGTTCCGGTTTTGCCGCCGCTTCCGTCGCCTTGACCACGACGTATTCGGCGTTGCCACCGCGGTCGTTGCCAAGCATGGCAAACATCGGATCGCCCTTCTTCAACGTATGCGCCCGCGTGCCGCACAGCTCCACCACGCCCGATACGTCGCGGCCGAGCGTAACGGGCAGATCCCCGCCCACCGAACCCTCGCGGGTCTTGTAGTCGACGGGATTGACGCTTGCTGCGCAGACCTTGAGCGTGACCTCGTCGTCACGGGGCT
Organism: Mesorhizobium sp. WSM4840; assembly: GCF_055811755.1. Classification (NCBI taxonomy): domain Bacteria; kingdom Pseudomonadati; phylum Pseudomonadota; class Alphaproteobacteria; order Hyphomicrobiales; family Phyllobacteriaceae; genus Mesorhizobium; species Mesorhizobium sp. WSM4840. The sequence goes on along the minus strand of NZ_JBVVQD010000003.1, from coordinate 186,039 downwards.
GAGGCATGGGAACGTCATCCAGCGACAGAACCTCTGGCCCGCCAAAACTATGAACACGGACTGCTTTCATGGTCGTCATGGGTCTCCTCCTCGTTTCGGGGTCCAGCGCAGGTCCGGAAACAGGACGAGCATCGGGTAAATGGGATACCCTGCGATCCTGGCAGTCGAGCGCGGATTTTCACCAAGCGCTGGGGACATCATCTTCCATTCAATCCGCTTCAAATCCTTGCCCACCTAACCGGATTGCGGGCTGGAAGTTCCAATGAACTTCCGAGGTCGGGTCGTGGCATTCAAAGAACCGTTCTCTCGGGCTCTACGAGAGACCTTTGCGCAGAGACATCCTGTGACATTCCCGCAAATCTCGTCCCTGTGACATGCCCGCAGATCTCGTCGGGGAACCTTTCTTGAGGGACATGGTTGGAGTGTGCGGCCGAAAGAATCCAGGCCCAAGGAGGTTTGCCATGAGGCTTCGCGAGTTGATGGACCAAGTGAAGAACCTGCCACCGGACACTCTGGTCTGTGCCGCCGAGATTGACGAGGCCTTTGCGGCCAACATTGCTGGCATAGAAACAGTAGACAGTGCCTGGATCGAAAGCCGCAAACCGGATGGCACCGAAGCTGTCGAGCTCGCCAACGGAAACGACAAGGTTGTCGTAATCCGCTGGTGAGCCGCTTGCTCATGCTGGAACGGTCATATGCTTGATCACTGAACGCTGAAGGAGTCGCAGACCACCATGTCTCCGGTGTTGAACAAAAGACTCTGCGCCGGCCTGATCACCGGAATTCTGATGCTCTCGGCCGGCGGCTTTGCTCCGGTCGTAGCCCAGGAAATCCCGAACGACTTCACGGCGATCGTGCGCCAGAAAATTCCGGCCGTGGTCGCGATAACCACCCGACAGATTATCCAGGACCAGACGACATTGAACGATTTTCTCGGCCCTTTCGGCGGCCCTGAACCGGTGCAACCGCAGGTGCGGGAGGCTCTTGGCTCCGGCTTCGTGATCAGCCCAGAGGGCTATATCGTCACCAACAACCATGTTGTTGCCGACGCGACTGAGATCCACGTTGTTTTTTCGGACAAGGAAACTTCGCCCGCCCAACTGGTTGGCCGCGATCCGGAGACCGACATCGCCGTGCTTAAGGTCGATCCACGGCCCAATATGATGACGACCGCCTGGGGTGACTCCGATGCAGTACAACCCGGCGCATGGACGATCGCGATCGGCAGTCCGTTCGGGCTCGGAGGGACCGTCACCGTCGGCGTGCTTTCGGCCCGTTCGCGCGACATTCAGGCCGGTCCTTACGACGACTTTCTCCAGACGGACGCCTCAATCAATCGGGGCAATTCCGGCGGTCCCCTGTTCAATGCGCGCGGCGAAGTCATCGGGGTCAATTCGGCCATCGTGTCCCCTTCAGGCGGCAGCATAGGAATTGGCTTTGCGATACCATCCCGCACCGCCCGGAGCATCGTCGACCAGTTGATCCGCACCGGCCGGATTGAGCGTGGCTTCATCGGGGTGCGCCTCCAGGAGGTCACCCCGTCGCTTGCCGAGGCGCTTGGAGTAGCTGGCAGCAATGGAGCGCTGGTCGCTTCGGTCGAACCCGGCAGTCCGGCGGAGAAGGCGGGCATACAGGCGGGAGACGTGATTACGCGTTTTAACGGCAAGGACATCCGGAGCGTCCACGATCTGACGCTCGCGGTTGCGAGCCAAAAGCCGGGGACAAAGACGACGCTCACAAGGAACCGCGGGGGCAGCCAACAGGAAATAGCTCTGACCGTCGGTCAGCGCGACGATGAGGAGGTACAAAGTGGCGCCGTACCAAAGCAGGAAACGGCAGATGCGCGTCTTGGATTGTCACTCAGCCCGATCCCCGACGAGGCGCGCCAGCAGCTCGGACTCCAGCCGGGCACCACCGGGGTTTTCGTGCAAGAAGTGGCGCCGAACGGCCTCGCCGGCCAAAACGGCCTCCGGCCTGGGGACGTGATCGTCTCGGCCAACAACCGGAATGTGACACAGCCATCGGACGTCCAGGAGGAGTGGGCGAAATCCCGCCAGCAGAACAAGCCCATATTGTTCCGCATCGACAGGCAGGGGGAGTCGCTTTTCGTTGCCGTGGCCATGCCCAAATCTTGACGGGAACGCATCGAGCGTAAGCTTGGCCGGATAGATCGCACGCTTTCGCAAGAGATCGCCTCTTAGGCTGACAAACGGGGCTGGCACCGGGAACAACAGCCGACCAAGGCCGTTTCGTCGAATGAGTCATTCGAACAGCTAGCAAAAAAAGGAGGCTTCGATGAGCGCCACCGGACTCGACGTATTCGACAAGACGCTGCAGACCACAAACATCTGGCTCGACGAGATCATGGCCGAGATGGGACCGGATCGGCAGATCGCATGGCATGTTCTTTGAGGAAATGGAAATGCCACTTACCCTTATCAGCCCGGCGTTCCCGGCTGGCGGGAAAATCCCTGAAAGGTACACCCGTGACGGCCAGAACGTCTCGCCGCCGCTGAAGTGGTCCGGTGTTCCGGATGGTGCGAAAAGCCTTGTTCTTGTCGTGCAGGATCCCGACGCGCCGAGCGGGATTTTCGGGCACTGGGCGGTGTTCAATATCCCGCCCGATGCCAGCGAACTCGCCGAGGCGCAGGATGGCAAGCCAGGTCCGTCGGCACTTCGCCAAGGCACCAACGATTTCGGCAATGCCTATTACGACGGCCCGCAGCCGCCAGTGGGACATGGCGTCCATCATTATTATTTCCGGCTGGCCGCGCTCGACGTGCCGAGTCTCAGTGTGCCGGGACAGGCGGGCGTGCAGTCTGTCTGGAAGGAAGCCAAGAAGCATGCGCTGGAGCAGACCGAGCTGGTCGGAACCTACGCACGGTAACGCCGGGCCGTGTCAGTCGCCCTTTTACAGCGCGGCCGGGGCAAGCGGTTTTCGAGCCGGGCCATGGATGACCGAACCGTCGGCGGCGAAAATCGAGCCATGGCAAGGACAATCCCAGGTGTTGTCCGCGTTGTTCCAGGTCACGGTGCAGCCCTTGTGGGTGCATGTCGCCGAAACGGGGTGGAGTACCCCTTCAGTGTCTCTCCACGCCGCGATCTTTTCGTCACCCCTGACGATCACACCGCCCATGCCGGGCACGATGTCGTCGAGGCTTGAGACAATCGATTGGCTACGGCCATTCTTATGAAAGTCCTCGGGATAACACCGCGCCGGGTCATAGAGCCTTTGCCATGGGCTCGACCGAGCGCAGATCAAATCCGCGATCATCGTGCCTGCGGCCGTTCCATTGGTGATGCCCCAGGCGTTGAATCCCGTGGCGATATGAAAACCGGAGGCTTTGTCCGGATCGGGTTCGCCGGCATACGGAACTCTATCGGCCGTATCATAGTCCTCATTACACCAGCGCCACGCAACGTCCCCAACTGGAAGGTTCATTCTTGCCCATTGTTCCAGCTCGACGAACCGTTTCGCCACGTCGCCGTCCTGGCCCGTGTCAAACTTGGGGCCGAGCGCGACCAGCAGCGGGCCTTCGGCATCGCGGCCGGTGCGGATGGAATGCGTCGGATCGTCGATGCCGATGAACATGCCGTCGACAGCAAGAGGGTCATCGATCCGAAACGCCATGGCAGTGTGGCAGCGCGGCTGGGTGCGGTTCGCCATTCCGACGGGGCTCTTCACCGTCATGTTGGTGGCGACGACCACATGCTCGGCGTGAACGGTGCCGCTGTCGGTGACGACGCGCCAGCGGCTTGCCTCGCCGATCGAGATCGCGCGGCTGTTTTCGAAAATCGGTCCGCCACGGGCCGTCACCGCTTGAGCCAGGCCAACCAGATACATCGCCGGATTGAACTGGGCCTGGTCGGAAAAACGCAGAGCGGCGGCCGTTTCGAAAGGCAGCGGCGCGCGCTCCAGAACATCGGCGTCCAGCCCAACTTGGCGCGCGGCCTCTGCCTCGGCCACGATCTCCGCGCGCCGGCTTGCATCGCAGGTGTAGGTATAGGCGTCCTTGGCCTCGAGATCGCAGGGAATGGCATGGTTGCGAACCGATTCCCGGATCTGGACGGCGCCGGCGGAGTTCGCATCGGCATAGGCTTGCGCCAGGTCCCGCCCGAAAGTGTCGATGAGATGGCGATAGATCAGCGCGTGCTGCGTCGTGATCTTGGCCGTCGAGCGGCCGGTCACCTGGCCGCCTGTCCGCAGGCCTTCGATGACGATCACCGACCGACCGGCCTCGCAAAGTCGAAGCGCCGTCGTCAGCCCGACAATCCCGGCGCCCACGACAACGGCATCGGCATGGATCGAGCCCTCGAGCGGGGGATAGTTCGTAGCGGTGGCTGCCGCCACCCAACAGCTTCCCGGTTTTCCCGAAAGAATGGCCATTTCACCGGCGTCCCATGCGTTTCGAGGCATCTCCATCGACAACCCGCGCCGGCGCGAAAACGTTCCGGATTTACCGTCTTCAGTCGTTGTTTGGCCGTCCGGAAGCTACAAACGCACCGGGAAGATGCGAGGTGCAAGCCATCACCCAGGTGATCGCCTCGCGATCGTATTCGTCGCCGGAGCGCCAATTCTCGAAGAAAGTGTTCAACCTCCCGATACGCTCGGGCCAGACGCCGGCGGCCTGCAGGCCCAGCGACACGCCGTAATTGGTGAAGGCGAACCTCGTATCGGGCAGCCACGGCGCGCGGCTGAAATAGCCCGGCGGGTCGACCCACATCGTTTCCAAATTCCGCAGCGAACGTTTCGTCTGCGCCTTGGCCCATGGCTCGGCGGGAAAGAAGTGGGCGAGCCACAGCATCATGCCGAGGCCGAGATCCTGTTCGATGTCGAGGGTGCGCCAGTCGCGCTCCATCAGGTCATGCATCTGCGCGATCTCGGGCGCCAGTGCGTCTTCATCGAGCATCCGGTAGGAGACGTAACCATCGTAGGCGTCCATGCTGCCGAGGCCGTAACCGGGAAAAGGACTGCTCAAATCCTCCTGCATTTTCCAGATCACGCCGCGGCCGGGGATCACGAAGGCCGGATGGATGTCCCGCGCCAGTGCAATGCCGCGGGCGCGGTATCGCGGTTTCAGATCGCCGAGACGCGCCAAGGCGAACAGCCACATCGCCAGGTAGTGGAAATACTGTCCGTCGCGATCTGCCGCTTGGCCGATCCTCAATCCGCGCAGCCGACCGAGCACACGCTCGACCTCCGCCACCAGCCGTTCAGCCTCACTCAGCCAACGTTCCTCGCCGAGCTCCTCGTAAAGCGAGACATAGAGCACGACCCCAAAAGCATCGGTCCAGAGATAGCGCAGGCCGTTGGGCCAGATGCCTTCGGCGCGCATCCAGTCGAGTTTTCGCAGGACATAGTCAACGTCGCGCAGCATAACGCTGGTCTAGAGCCCGAACGGATAGGTATCGGGTGCTCCGGCCCTGGCATGCTTCGGCCCGAGCGGAGTGCCGGCCGGCTATGTGCGCGTCGCAGTTGCGAGCATGCGGCATGTCGAGCATGTCTGCCTCCGTTCCGATTGGTCTGGGTCAGATCGCAAACGATCTGGTCGGCGGCGGGTTCCTTGGCCATCGCAATAAGCACCAGCCCGTTCCGCCGGCCCGACCCCGGAACCCTCCGTCTGTTCACGAGTTCCTTGGTCAGTCGCTCACTTCCGCACGAAATGGTTGAGGAGGTTTCATTGCCGCGCCCGATCGTGCTCTCGCTGGGCAGCATCAATGCCGATCTGCAGTTCGACGTTCAGGGCTCCCTTGGCGATGGCGGCACCGTTAGGGCCAGTGGCTTCGCCCAACGCGCCGGCGGCAAAGCCGCCAACGTTGCGTATTTCACCCATCGCCTCGGCGTTCCGACGAGGCTTATCGGGCGCGTCGGCGACGACCGGTTCGCGGAGATCGCAGTCGGTCCGCTGAAGGCGGCGGAGCTCGACCTCGGGTCCGTCGGCGTCGCCCGCGACGTCCCGACTGGCGTTGCCATCGTGGCGGTTCCGAAGGACGGCACGAAAGCCATTCTATCCGCGTCCAATGCCAACATGTCCTGGAATGACGCGGCCGTTGACAACGTCGTGGCAGCCATCAGGAATTCTCCTGATCGATCGATACTCGTTGCTGACTTTGAAATTCCCTTGCCAGTCCTGAATGCCGCCTTCGCGACGGCGCAAGAACGTGGGTTCAGAGTCCTGGTCGACCCGACATTCGCCGACCAAATCGATCGGTCGCAACTCTGTCGCTTCTGCGCGATTACGCCAAACCAGCAGGAGGCTTCGGATCTGCTTGGCCTGCCGATCGCCACCAATGACGATGCGGCCCGAGCGGCGCTCCAACTGAATGCGCTCGGGGTGGAGATAGCATGCGTTAAGCTCGAAGACGGTGGCTGCTTTCTCGCACTGGATCACGACGCAATGCAAATTCTCGCCCTGCCGGTCGATGTGGTCGACAAGACGGGTGCAGGCGACGCGTTTATCGCGGCAATGGCCGTCGCCTTGCTCGACGGCAAGTCCGCCTACGACGCCGCTTGCTGGGGCGTCGCGGCTTCGGCGATTGCTGTCAGGAAAAAGGCGCACAGGAATCCTATCCATCAATGATGGAACTCCAGCAGATGATCGGGTCAGTCGAACGCTGCAACGGGCGTGAATTGGTATAGGCTGATGCCATTACTGTTAGGCCGGCGCCCGAAGACTGCGCCGTTACGGCCTGTGGCGAAGGTCACCTGCGCGCGCCCGCCAAAGCCTAAAGAATGGTTCGAGCCATTAGGATGTACCCGCATCCAGTATTTCGGCGATAAACCAGTTCGTACCTTGTTTTTCCCTGTGCAATTGCCAACCATGGAAATGGATTGATTCGGAGCTTGTCTATGCGTGGACTGCAGGTGGCCCTGGGCTGCGGTGATCTTGAGCACTTCAGTCAGTTCTGGACTCGCCGATGACAATTCTCCCTTTATCTATTTTGCGACCCAAGATCCTTTCACAGAAGGTCTGCCGACGAAGAATGATGTCTATGTCTTTGGTGGCGTGTTTGCGAGCGGGGCCTTCGGGGATACGATCAATATTTTTGGTGCCGACTACACGGACAACTATATAATCGGGGCCGCATACGGTCGCGATCTCGTCGATATAGGCGCTGGTTTCGTTCTTGGTGGCGTCACCGGCGCGGCCATAAGATTTGGCGAAGACGATGATACATCGGGCGAACTTTGGGTCGGAGCGCGACTTCGCCACCAGGGCCTTGTCATTGGTGATTTGGCGATTGCGCCCGCACTGACCGCTGGATTCAGTGCCGTTACAGGCCCTACCGAGATCGAGCGCGATCGCGAAATCCGCTACGATGGCGATGCATCATTCCTCGGCTTCGTTGGTGCGGAGCTTTCGTTCAGAGTCAGGCAAGCTCCCAATGTCGAACTTGTCTACCAGCTCCACCATAGATCCGGCGCCGATGGTATAATTGGCGATATGAAAGAGGGTTCTAATGCGAACACTCTTGGAATCCGCTATCGCTTCTAATGCTCGCTGCTGTTGGTCTTTTCCCTGCGCCCACGTGCCCCGTATTGGGCTCACAGTGAAGACGGCGACACTTTCGTGATAGGGAAATGGCGGCCGTGGCTCCAATATGGGATCACTGCGAGCGAAGCAGCCGGGAGAAGGCGCCCGGCGGCACTTTCGGAGAAGAGGTTCTGCGGCGGTTCGGCATCGGTCTCAATGCCGATCGGCATGATAAACCATTGAAATCTCAGGGCGTGCAGGGTCACCCTGTCGCGCCATTTCGCATTCACGCTATATCCTTCAGAGTGTCGAGCGGCCCTTTCAGCGCAGACCTGGGCTGGATCAACTCTGGCGCAATCAGGAAGGTCTGTGGCGTCGTCGTCGGTTCATCGATCAGCGCGAACGCCTTCGTAATCATCGCCTCAACATTCTGCCGTACCATGATTACCGGGAAGGGCAGGAAGGAGCCGAACGGATCGTAGTCGTAGCAACCGACGACGAGCTCACTAAACATCTCCGCCGGCCGGCCCGCCATGAAACGCAGCAGACCTTCCATATTGATCGACGAATTGATGAACAGCGCGCGCGGCAGCTTGCCATGGCGTTGGTAAAACGCCTCAAAGGCACGCAAAGTTATATCAGGCGAATACCCGGAGGACTGCACACCGTCTTCAGGGTCGGCGCCCAGCAATGCCTTCTTGGTCGCATGGAAAGCGGCGATGCGTTCGCGGCTGGCGTGGTCGTTGCGGCCGCCAAACAGAAACAGCTCGTCCGGCCGCAGAGGATCATCATTGCCGAAGCGGCGGATGATTGCTTCCGTCAGCATCCGTGCGCCCCCATAATTGTCGCTGATCACCGAATGCGCCTTCGCTCCCGGCAGGTCGATGTTGATATGCCTCAGCCCCGCCGATTCGCAGACCTCGTGGACGCCGTCCGGATCGGTGGCGCCGACGATGAAGAGCTGGTCGATTGAATAGGAGATCAGCGTCTCCGCGGTCCGCCGCTCCTCTTCCGGGTCGCGGCTGGCGCTAACCACGACCGGGCACTGGCCGCGGCTGCGCACATGCCCCTCAAACGTCTGCGCCATGGAGGAGAAGTAGCGATTGTCGTGGACGGGCAGCATCAGGCCGACCAGGCCCGATCGCGAGCGTCGCAAGCCTCGCGCCTGCAGATTGGTGGTGTACTGGTGGAGTTCGGCGAGGCCGAGAATTGTTTGCGCCGTACTTTCCTTGATGCGGCGCTTGCGCCAAGTGCCGTTCAGGACGGCACTCACGGTCGACGGCGAACTGCCCGATAGCACGGATAGGTCATAGATCGTCGCCTTCTTCTTGACCCGCTGATCCATCTGGCGCCTCCGGCGCGTCTATTTAGAGCAATATCCCGCTTGACGAGAGCTTCTCGATGCACAATAGTTTCTGCACCATCGATTGTGCAAGCGAAAACCGGTGGATGGCCGATGGGGAAGTGCCCCGTCTCTTTAGGGGAGGTTTCTAACGGCCGCCGTCGTTCGACGGCTCGAGTGTGTTCCCACTAGGAACGTTATGGGAGGAGTACAGATGAAAAAGCTCATGATCGCGGCGCTTGCCGCGACCCTTATGATTGGCGGGTCATTCGCTGCGATGGCACAGCAGGCCGGCAAGGTCGGCGTCGTCGTCAAGATCGGCGGCATTCCGTGGTTCAACGCAATGGAGGCGGGTATCAAGGAGCGCGGCCAGAAGCTCGGGATCGACGCATTCATGGTCGGCCCGACCAGCGCTGATCCAGCACTGCAAGTTCGCGCCATCGAGGATCTGATCGCGCAGGGCGTCAAGGTCATCGGCGTCGTGCCGAATGATGCGAAAGTGCTTGAACCAGTCCTGCAGAAGGCCAAGGACGCCGGCATCATCGTCATCACGCATGAATCGCCTGGCCAGAAGGGCGCCGACTGGGACTTCGAACTCGCGTCCGCGACCGGCTTCGGCGAGGCTCATGCCAAGCTCCTGGCGGAGAAGATGGGCGGCAAGGGTGAGTACGCAGTGTTCGTCGGCTCGCTGACGGTGCCGCTGCACAATGCCTGGGCCGATGCGGCAATCGAATATCTGAAGAAGAACAACCCGGACATGAAGCTTGTCGGCGAACGTTATGGCGTCGCCGAGGATGTAGACAAGAGCCGCAGCACTGCGCTTGACCTGATTTCCGCAAATCCAGGCTTGAAGGGTTTCCTCGCCTTCGGCAGCCAAGGTCCGATCGGCGCTGGCCGCGCAATCGAAGAGCGCCGGAAGGTGGGCGAAATTTTCGTGCTCGGACCATTCTCGCCAGGCCAGGGCCGGAAGCTCATCAAAAGCGACGCGATCTCCGGCGGATTCATGTGGAATCCGAAGCAGGCGGGCGAGGTTTTCGTCACGCTGGCTGACCATCTCATGAAGGGCAACGAGATCAAGGACGGCGATACGATCGAAGGGCTAGGGACAGTCAAGCCGGACTTCGAAAACCGTAACATCATCGTCGATCAGCTGGTCCCCATCAACAAGGACACTGTCGACGATCTCGCGGCGATGGGCCTGTAAGGCCTCAAGCTAATGGCAGCCGGGCCGGCGTCGAGCCGGCCTGGCTGCAGGATTGCAAATGCGATTGGATCCAGGTTTCAACTCGATGGCTGATCAGGCACTCGATGGCGCCGCATCACGGCCGCTGCTGTCGCTCCGCAACGTCAATATGACGTTCGGCGGCGTGAAGGCGCTGAAGAATGTCAGCTTTGAGGTGCTGCCGGGCGAGGTGCATTGCCTGGCCGGCGAGAACGGCTCCGGCAAGAGCACGCTGATCAAGGTCATTACGGGCGTGTACAAGCCCGAGGCGGGCGCCGTGATCGTCTATGATGGCCAGAGCTACTCCCATATGTCGCCGGTTACGGCGCAGGCCGGCGGAATTCAGGTCATCTGGCAGGACCTCGCCCTGTTTCCCGAGATGACTGTCGCCGAGAATATCGCGTTCCAGACCGTCATCGGCCGCTGGCCGCGGCTGGTGAACTATGCCGAGATGCGCCGTGTGGCGATCAACGCCTTGCAACGTCTTGGTGTTACCCTCGATGTCGATCTAGCACTCCACCACTTTCCCATCGCACAGCGGCAGATCGTAGCAATCGCGCGCGCCCTCGTCGGCGAGGCGAAGCTCGTCTTCATGGACGAGCCGACGGCGTCGCTCACCCAATCCGAAACCGACTATCTGCTGGACATTGTGCGCAATCTGTCGGCGTCGGGCGTCGCCGTTGTGTTCGTCAGTCATCGCCTGGCCGAGGTTCTTGAAATCTCCAGCCGCGTGACGGTGTTGCGCGACGGCGCTTTGGTCGGCGTCTATCCGACCAAAGGCCTGACCCAATCGCGCATCACCGAGTTGATGACAGGCAAGACCTTCGACTATTCCGTCCTGCACCGCGATTTAACCACGAGCCCGGTCATGCTTGAGGTTAAGGGGCTGTCGCGGCCCGGCGAATTCGAGGACGTGTCCTTGACCGTCCGGCGCGGCGAGACGCTCGGCATCACCGGGTTGCTTGGGGCAGGGCGCACCGAACTGGCGCTGACATTGTTTGGCATGCGCAAGCCGAAATCGGGCTCTGTCGTCCTGGACGGCAAACCCGTTCATTTCGGTTCCAACCGTGACGCGATCGCCGCCGGCGTCGCCTATCTTTCGGAAGACCGGCTGTCGCTCGGTCTCATTCAGCCCCAGGCCATCGCCGACAACATGGTCATCGCCTCGCTGGACAAGATCCTTACGGGCGGTTTCATTTCGAGCGATCGCAAGCAATCTCTGGTCAATCGCTGGATAAGGGATCTTGGCGTCAGGATCGGAAAGCAGGACGACGCGATCTCGACCCTGTCAGGGGGAAATCAGCAACGTGTCGCCATTGCAAAATGGCTGGCGACCGACCCGAAGCTGCTTATCCTCGACGCACCGACGGTCGGCGTCGATGTCGGCGCGCGCGCCGGCATTTTCGACATCGTTTCCAAGCTGGCGGACAGCGGCCTGGCCATTATCCTGATCTCGGACGAGGTGCCTGAAGTCTATTTCAACGCGGACCGTGTGCTGCACATGGCTCAGGGGCGCATTGTCGGCGAATTTACGCCGGGCGCTACGACCCTCCAGGCGATCGAGGAGGCGGTCTATGCGTAGGTTTGTCCGCTCCCACGCAACGGAACTGGCTTTGCTCGCCGTTATCGCCGTCATCTGCGTCTTCCTTTCGTTCGCGACGGACCGGTTCTTCACCCTCGGCAACGCGTTTGACCTTCTGAACACCAGCTCGGTCAACATCATCTTCGCCGTCGGCCTGCTCGTCGTGCTGATTGCCGGCGGCATTGACATCTCCTTCGCGGTTGCCGCCTCCGTTGTGCAATATCTGGCGGCGACCGTCCTTGGCTGGATCGGCGGCGGGAACTGGATTATCGGCCTCATCATCGCTGGCGCCTTGGGCGTCGCGTTGGGCTGCATCAACGCCTTCCTGATCCACAGGTTCAGGATCATCTCGATCGTCGCCACGATTTCGACTTTCAACATTTTCTTCGGCTTGCTGATGTTCTTCACAGGCGGCGTGTCGATTTACAATCTGCCGGACTGGCTCACCACCCGCGTCGTGCTGTTCGAGCGAGAGATGGCTGACGGCAGCTGGGCGGAGATCACCCTGCCAGTGCTCATTATGGCCATATGCGTCTTCGCGACCTGGGTGTTGATCACGCGCACCACCACTGGTCGCCAGCTCTACGCATTTGGCGACAACCCGGAGGGCGCGCGCCGCTTCGGCATCAATATCGGCGCCATGCAATTTATCGCCTTCGGCTGGCTTGGCCTGATGGCGGGTATCGCCGGTCTCGTCCAAGCGCATTACGCGCAGGAGGTTGTGCCGAATGCCCTTTATGGGCGCGAACTCGACGTCCTGGCAGCCGTAGTTCTTGGCGGTGCGCGGCTCGGCGGCGGCAAGGGCAGCGTGCTCGGCTGCATTCTGGGCGTTCTGTTGGTCTCGATTACCCAGAACGGACTTAATTTGATGGGTGTGTCGCCTTTCGCATTCAAGATGATCGTTGGCGCCATCATTCTTGCCGCAATCACCCTGTCGAACACCAGCATCGAACGCCTGCTGCCGTTCCTGAAAAGCCGACGGGTGCCTTCATGACGGTTTTGATTGAACGCGTCCGCAACGCGCTCGGCCCCGAACTTGCAGGTCCGTTTGCCGCGTTCGTGGCGGTCATGGTCGTGTTCGGCTTTGCCGCGCCGAACTTCCTTTCCCGTGCTACCTTTGGATCGGTCGCCTTCCAGCTGCCGGAGCTCGGCCTCCTCACACTCGCCATGCTGCTGCCGATCCTGACCGGCGGCCTCAACTTGGCCATCACCTTCACGGCCAACATGGCCGGCCTGACGCTGGCTTGGGTACTGCAAAGCCAGGGAGGCGTCGACGCTGGCATCGGCGCCTTCGTCCTTGGCTCGGTCCTTGCCATCGCGGTCGGCGCACTGAGCGGGCTGATCATGGGGCTCGTCATCGCCTACACCAAGGCTCACCCGATCCTGGTCTCGCTGTCGATGATGATCTTCCTGCGCGGTCTCGGCGAATTCCTGACGCGCGGCGGCGACGTGTCCGGCATTCCCGGCTTCCTGGCGCCGATCGGCTACGGTTCGATTTTTGGCATCCCGGTGCCGTTGCTCATCTTCATCGCTTGCGTGCTGATCTGGCACGTCTTGCTGACGCGCATGAAGCTAGGCTTCAACACTTACATGATAGGCTCCAATATCGAGGCCACGCGCTATTCCGGTATCAATACGCGCAAGGTGCAGGTTCTCGTCTACACATTGTCCGGGGCGATGTGCGCGGTCGCCGGCATCATCATGCTGGCGCGCTTCAATTCGGTGCGTGTCGGCCACGGCGAGTCTTACCTGCTGATCACCGTGCTTGCCTGCTTCCTTGGCGGGGTCAATCCGTTCGGCGGCTTCGGTCGGGTGATCCCGGTCTTCGTTGCGCTGGTCGTGCTCCAGCTTCTGTCCTCGGGACTCAATCTGATGGGCGCAAACCAGCATCTTGCGACGGCAGTCTGGGGCGTCCTGATGATCACGGTGATGATCCTGCGCTGGCTTGCCGGGCGCCTCAAATTCCTAAACACAAACAGAGGGTGAGTTAGATGCATGGTTTTGGGGTCCACACCTCGATGTGGACGATGAACTGGGATCGGGCCGGCGCGGAGAAGGCGATCGCGGCTTCCGTCAAATACGGGATGGACTTTATCGAGATCGCGCTTCTGAACGCGCCGGCGGTCGATGCTGCGCACACACGCGCCTTGCTCGAAAAGCACAATCTTCCTGCCGTTTGCTCGCTTGGCCTGCCGGAGCGCGCCTGGGCCTCGGTGCGGCCGGATGCCGCCATCGAACATCTCGAAGTGGCGATCGACAAGACCGCCGAGATGGGCGCGCTGGCGCTTTCCGGCGTGATTTTCGGTGGCATCGGCGAACGCACCGGCCTGCCACCCACCGAAAAGGAATACGACAACATCGCCCATGTGCTGACCGTCGCCGCCAAGCACGCCAAGAAGCGCGGCATCGAGCTCGGAATCGAGGCGGTGAACCGCTACGAGAACCATTTGATCAATACCGGCGCGCAGGCCGTCTGGATGGTCGAGAAAGTCGGGGCCGACAACATCTTTGTTCATCTCGACACCTACCATATGAACATCGAGGAGAAGGGGGCCGCCAACGGCATTCTGGCCGCCCGCGATCACCTGAAGTACATCCACTTGTCTGAAAGCGATCGCGGCACACCAGGCACCGGAAACTGCCCCTGGGACGAGATTTACGCAACGCTGGCGGCGATCGGCTTCAAGGGCGGACTTGCCATGGAAAGCTTCATCAACATGCCGCCGGAAGTCTCCTACGGCCTCTCGGTCTGGCGGCCGGTTGCGAAGGACGAGGCCGAAGTGATGGGCAATGGCTTGCCGTTCCTGCGCAACAAGGCTCGCCAATACGGTCTGATCTGACACGATGGATGACGGGCAGAAGGCGGACGTCGCAAGGATCGCCGTCTTCGACGTCGGCAAGACCAACATAAAGCTCTCCGCGATGACGCTCGACGGCGTGCTCGTGGAGAGCCTCTCTGTCCACAACGAAGTGCGGCCCGGTCCGCCTTGGCGGCATCACGATCTCAACGGCATCAGCGACTGGTTGTTCGGCTCGCTTGCCACTTTGTGCCGACACCATCCGCTGGAAAAGGTGGCCGGCACCGGACATGGCTCCGCGGGAGTTCTGGTGAACGCAGATCCCGACGAGACGTCCGCCCTGCCGATGATTGACTACGAGCAGGACCTGCCGCCGGCAATTCGCGATGGCTACGCGCCGCTTTCGGGCGATTTCTTCGATCGCGGCAGCACGATCATGCTGAAGGCCGCCCACCAGGCGCGCCAGCTGTACTGGATGCAGCAGGTTGATCCGGAGGGCGTCGCTCAGGCTCGCTGGTATCTGGGATTGCCTCAATATTGGGCCTGGCGGCTGTCGGGCGTGCCATCGGCCGAAACGACCATCCTCTCGGCGCAATCACATCTGTGGAACAATGTGCGCAAGCGGTGGGCGCCCATTGTGGCGGGGCAGGGATGGCAGCGCCTCATGCCACCATTTCATCCGGCCTGGGAGAGGTTGGGGCCAATCCGGCAGGATCTGGCGCGCCGGCACGGCATACCGGAAAAGCTGTCAGTCCTGACCGGTGGCCACGACAGCAGCCTGAACCTCTACCGCTACCAGGCGGCAGGGATGCGCGACGCCTGCGTGATCTCTACCGGAACCTGGATTGTCGGAATGTGCGCGGCGACACCTCTCGACCAACTCGATGAAAATCGCGGAATGGTGCTGAACAGCGACGTGACAGGACGCCCGGTCGGCGGCGTTTTGACCATGGGCGGACGTGAGTTCAGTCATGTGGCAGGGCAGGGGCAAGAAGGAAATGCAGCCGACGCTGCGCTGGTCAGTTTGCTGATTGAGCGCGGCACCTTCGCATTGCCGTCGTTCGGCGACGATGACGGCCTGTTTCCAGGCAGCGCCGGGTGCGGCCGGTTTGAAGGGCCGCCTGCAGAATCCCCTGCAGAGCGCAAGGCGCTCGCGGTGCTCTACGCCGCGCTGCTGACGGTGGAATGTATCGATGCGCTGAACGAAAACGGGCTGGTTGCATTGGATGGCACCTTCCTGCGAGACCCGCTCTACGCCACACTGGTTGCCGCGCTGCGGCCAAACGCCGAAACGGTCTACAACCTCGACTCCTATGGCACCGCTTCGGGTGCGGCGCTACTTGGCGAACACGAAACTCGTGACACGCCGGCTCCGATCGCGCTCAGCCTGCCGGCCGCCTTTGCCGGCGATCATGAGACGCTCGCAGCCTATGCACAGCGGTGGCGCGAACTGATCAAGCGAAACAACTTGCAACAGGGCAAGACCAGCAAAAGGAACGATCGATGACTGATGACAGCGCTCTGCGCCGCGAAATGGTGGATGTTTGCCGCCGGATGAACTCCAGCGGTATCAACCAGGGCAATGCCGGCAACCTGTCGGTGCGCTCCAGCGACGGTTTCCTGATCACGCCCTCGTCGCTGCCCTACGAAACGATGACGCCCGAAGACATCGTCGAGATGGACTTTGACGGTACCTATGTCGGCCGACGGCCCTCTTCGGAGTGGCGCTTCCACCGTGACATTTTGAGGGAGCGGCAGGAGATCAACGTCGTGCTGCATTGTCACTCGCTCTACGCCACGACACTGGCCTGCCATCACAAGACGATCCCGAGCTTCCACTATATGACGGGAGTGGCGGGCGGTACGACCATCCGCTGCGCCGGCTACGCGACCTTTGGCACGCAGGCCTTGTCCGACAATGCCTTGGTGGCACTCAAGGGTCGCCTCGCCTGCCTGCTCGGCCAGCACGGCCAGATTTCGCTCGGCAAGACCATGGAAGCGGCGTTGTGGCTGGCGAACGAGGTCGAAACCCTATCGCGCATGTATGTCCAGGCGCTTACCCTTGGCGAGCCGCCGGTCCTTTCCGACGAGGAGATGGCGCGGGTGATCGAGCAGATGAAGAAGATGAGCTATGGCCAAGCGCCGGATCCGGAGGGAACGAACGATTTGGCGCGGCCGCGCGACGCTGCGGTCTAGCGCTGCTGCGGCAGATTTTAGAGGAGAGAGGTCTGTTTTTCCCTCGACTGTGGCAGGTTACGGCAAACGTTGAATCAAATCGTTCAGCAAAAGCAGCAACGCGCCGGCGACCACAGCTGCAGCCGCGTCGTCCAGCATGATGCCGACCCCACCCCTTACTTTCTCATGCACGACGCCGATGGGCCAAGGCTTGACGACGTCGAAAAACCGGAAAGCAAGGAAACCTGCTGCCCACCAGACCGGGTCGAGCGGCAGCATGGAAAGCGTTGCGGCGGTGCCGAAGGTCTCGTCAATGACGACGATCTGCGGATCCTCCGTCCCGGTACGGGAGATGACATGCGACGACGCCCATACTCCCACGGCGAATACGGCCATGTAGGCAAGCACGATCAGCCAAGGCGATGCAGGTATCAGGAGCGCGGCAAGAGCCACTCCGACGCTCGCGCCGACCGTGCCCGGCCATACCGGAGATAATCCTGCGCCGGCAGAGGTCGCGAGTAGGTAAGCAAACTTAGGCAGAAATTTACGCATGGAGTTTTCGGACGGCTTCCCCGCGAATTGCGAATATGGGTTATAACGAAATTTTCCGTTTCGCCGCCAGCTTGGCAGCCTCTGGCTACCTTAATCCATTGGCCGCATTCGCCAAAGAAACGCTGCTGGCTTGAACTGGGAAAGACGTCTGAGCCGGTCTCGGCCCGCGTTGACCAACTCGAACGGTGCCGATGGGCTGGAACGAACCCGCAATTTGCCGGTTAAGCTCCGCGCAACGACATCATCAGAGGAGCCGAGTAATCATGATCGCCGGTCTCATGAAACGTCGTATCGACCCGCTATGGGAGCATGCCGCTTCTCCGCTGGTCGGGATCGGCATGACCCCGAACCAGGTAACATCAGGCGGGCTAGTGCTCGTGGCCCTGTCGTGCGCCGCCTATCTGTACCACCAGTCAAGCCTTGCCTTTGGCCTTTGCCTCGCGTTTGCCTTCACCTTCGACGCGCTGGACGGCGCGGTTGCCCGTCGCAGACATATGAGCACCAAGGCCGGTGGTTATTTCGACGCCATGGCCGACCGTTATCAGGAACTTGCCGTTTTTGCGGCAATAGGCTGGGTCGCCGATCTGTGGGCGATCGCAATGATCGCATTCGCCGGCGGGATCCTCACCAGCTACGCCAAGGCGCGGACGGCGATCGAAATCCCTATAGAAAACCACGCGTGGCCGGATTTCTTCGAACGGATGGAACGCCTTGTGTTCATTTGCGTGCTGCTGGTCGCCGACGGATTGGCGACCGCCAAGGGCGCCGCTTCGCCCTGGATTCTGACGGGCGGGTTCGCGCTTTACGCACTGCTGGCAAACGCCACAGCTGTGCAACGGATCAATCGCGCATTTGCGATGCTCAAACGAGCGGACGCGAAGCAGCCGTGAGCCCGCGAGAACCCATACTGGTTTTGGGCGGCGGAAAACGCGAGGCGCTGTCGTGGGGACAGTCGGATAAAAACAATCCTCGCGCGGCCTGCGTCATCTCTGGCCATAGCGAAGTTGCTGACCCTGTGGGGCCAGATGTCCGCACCGTCGTTAGACCGTTTCGAGCCGGCTGAACCGAACCGGGATGAGTTTGCGAGTCTTCAGTTGCCCTGCCGAATTCTTGTCGATGACCGTCAGCAACTGCACTTCCTCAGGTCCGACAGGCAGAACCAGGCGTCCCCCCGGCTTGAGCTGATCAAGTAAAGCCGGCGGCGCCCGCCCAGCCGCAACGGTGACCAGGATCTTGTCGAATGGGGCGTGCTCGGGCCAGCCGCGAGACCCGTCCCCGACACGAATGCTGACATTGGATAGACCGAGGCCCTGCAGGAGAGTCTCGGCGTGGCTTGCGAATTCCTCGATGATTTCGACGCTCCAAACGTGCCCGGCGAGTTCCGCGAGGATTGCGGTTTGGTATCCCAGCCCGGTGCCGATCTCGAGCACCGCCTCGTGCGGTTGGGGAGCAAGGAGATCAGTCATGAGAGCGACGATGAACGGCTGCGAGACGGTTTTATCGAAGCCGATCGGCAGCGGCATGTCCTGGTAGGCATAAGGCGCAACCGAGGCTGGCACGAAGAGATGCCGCGGCACTCGCCGCATCGCAGCCATCACGCGCTCATCGAGCGCCGCCTTGCCGAGTTCTTCGCTTGCAAGGTCGGTATGGATTGCAATCATCTCGACCATGTGCCTGCGTAGCACTGCGAGATGCTCTTCGTTCATTGGCTTCATGACCGTCGGGCTTTCTTCAACCAGGCTTGCTGCCAGATAGGCTTATATCCTGTTCGTCACAGCAACGCCCGCCATCGTTTCCAGTTGCGGGTGGCACACGGCGACCGGAGGTAATTTTGGCGTTGCATCTTGATAGATATCGTCGGCGGCCCTGGAGATCCGGTGCCATGTCGCCATAACGGTATGTCCTGGATCGCGGTGATTGAACGATGAACGGCTGAATCGCGTGCATGCGTGGCAGCCGGCGATCTCGACCGGGGCGTTGTCGTTGTAGTAGTGGACGCCTGTTTCACCGATGCTGCGACTGCTGCATGGCTTCGGCAGCGGATGCCGCGACGGGCGGTTCGGGAGGTTCCCCACTCACCTACACAATCGGAGTTCCTAAACATCCAGCTAAAGTCCGGAGGCCGCTACTTTATCGCTTCCAGGAGTGCTGAGTGGAACTCGCCGGGGGCCTCTGCCTTGCCGCTCGGCCGTCGTGGTTGAATCCTCATCAGCTAAAGTAGTGAAATCTGATGGAACTACCGGCCCTGATGTGCCATTTTACCACGTCGTGAGAGAAGACGAAGGCAAATGAGCCAGCACAATGCCACTGTGATAGGCGTCGTGGTGCCCATGTTCAATGCCGAGAGAACCATTCTCCCGACGCTGACCAGCATCTGCCAGCAGAGCCACCAGGCGCTGGACATTATCGTAGTGGATGATGGGTCGACGGACCGGTCCGCGTCAATCGTGGCCGCCTATGCCGAGCAGGATCGGCGTATACGCCTTTTCAGGCAGCCGAATGCGGGTGTTGCGCACGCACGCAACAGCGGCGCCGCTGCCACCGATGCGGAGTTTCTAGCGTTCGTGGACGCGGATGATCTTTGGGCTCCATCCAAAATCGCACTGCAACTGCGCGTCCTGCAGGAAGGAGGCTCGTCAGCTGGCCTGGCATATTGCTGGTTTGCGGAGATCGACGAGGACGGTCGGATATTTTCATTCAAACAGCCCGATGCCGATGGTCGCGTGCTGCAACGCATGTGCAGAAACAACTTTGTCGGTAACGGAAGTTCGATGCTTGTACGTCGCTCCGCATTCGAGCGGGCGGGACAGTTTGATCCTTCCCTGAGGGCGAGGAACGCACAAGGCTGCGAAGATCTTCTAATGTGCCTCAGAATAGCGGAGAATTACGAGTATCGTGTCGTGCCCCAACATCTAGTGGGTTACCGGAGGACGATCGGCAACATGTCGAGCGATGTCATGCAGATGTTTCGTTCGTATGAAATTGTACTGGCCGAGTTTCGCGAGAAATATCCGCAATTTGGGAGCGATCTCAATGCCCATCTGCTTGACACGACCAATGGGCTTGCCGTGAGAGCTTTGATTCAAGGGCGGCCTTCCGCAGCCTGGTACCTGTCGAAGAAGCTCGTTGTCCTGGAGCCGCGCACGGCCATTTCACGTCTGCCTCACACGGTCGACGTCTGCTGCCGGGGGCTGGTTCCTCGCTGGATCAAGGTTCGAGTGAAACGGATGCGAAACGCCGAGTCTCGGCCTCTTTATGGAAAGATTTATCTGGAGAGGTGAGCGCGTCCCTGTTCGGGCGTACCGAGCCGGAGCTGTTGAAGCTAGATGCTTGATCCCAGGCTTTGGCGGCGCACGCGGCAGTCACGTCATTGCCTGGACCCTGAGCGGCCACCAAAACGATCTTGGCCCGGACCACATTTCCATAGGACACGTGCAACTACGCGCCGCCTCTATACAATATTTAATTGTTTAGTTCGCGACCGCCGCTCCTGGTGGGGCCTCCAGCGTAATTGTGATGGTGTCACCCGGAGCAAGCAGAGTATCTTCAGTCGCCTCGGTCGTCGCTGCTTGTCCGTCAGTGGAGCGGGTTACACCGATCGTAATTCGGTCCCCTTCGCCTACAAGGTCGCTGCGCATCTGCATCACGTAGGCGATTTGTTTGGTCAATGAATCCATCTCAGCGCGCATTTGCGTCATCGCCGCGCGTTCAGTCTGCAAGTCAGCCAACAGGTCAATTCGACCTTGGTCGATAAGCTTATCAAGACTGCGCTGCAAATCCCCTTGGTCGCGTTCAAGTCGAGCGATCTCAGCGTTGGTTTGCAAAGCGCGGGTCGCTGACAAGAGCACTGCGCGTTGAGCATCGTTGACCCTCGTGATCTGGATCAGACCTTTTTCGAAGAGCTTCTTGAGGCGATCAAGTTCCGCCGCATCTGCGGCTGCGCCCGCTTGATCCGCCTTCTGCTGCTCCTTCAGGTAGCCCATTCGTTCCGCCGCCTTGGTTGTGGCCAACTTAACCGAAGCGCGCTCCTTCTCCTGATCCGCATAGACAGCTTCAAGATGCTTCCCCTCCTGCTGCAAAGCTTCGTCGCGACGAGGTTCGAGGCTCGGGTCACGTTCTGCGTCCGGAACCTCAATCGCTCTGGCGCCGCTCAGCTGCGCCTCTATGCGAGCAGCTTTGATTTCGCTTTCCTGGTACTTGATGCGCAGAATGTGGAGGCGGCCGCCAAGGTCCGCTGCTGTCATTTCAGGGTTTTCAAGCTCACCGCGACCGAGCTTGTAGCCGCCGCCAGCCGCCACAGCTTGTCGGACAGTCATTCCTGGTCTGAAGGGCTGAATCCCAGGAGAGGCAATGTCCCCGTCAATATAGACGGGTCGATATTCCTCAATATCAACAATAATCTGATCTGGGTAAAAACCAGTCCAAGTCTCAGTGCCGTCGGCGGATCGTTGCGGAAGGGATTTTGGTTTTAAAACCTCAATTACCTCCTTGCGAACATCCACTATTGTCTTCCCGAGAACGTTTAGGGGGCCTAGGACCGGCAACACAATTACACCGCTTTGGTCGATCACAGCTCGCTTTTGCATCTCGGGATAGCCTATGACAGCGAAGCCGATCACGTCGCCAGTCTGCAGACGGTACTCGCCGACATTGTACTCCTCTGCTAGGGCAAGGCCATTCGATAGATTCGCGTTTGCGAACAACAGAAACATGCATGCGAGCGCAGCGCAGCTGCCTGCCCGCATCCAGCGCACCGATCTATTCAACATTCGCGATCACCCCGCAATGCTTGAGCATGACATCGACGCAGACCTTTCTCACAACGCCATTCCTTTGAGGCGAATTTACGCTCTGAACAATGGCAACAAGGCAGACGATGTTCCGAGATCGCCCCACTCTGATCATCATCCGGCTGGAAGAATACAACTATCCGGCGGCCACCGCGATCGGGGCGATCATGGTTGGCTATCGTTCGCGATGCTCCTGGTCGTCAATCTGGTGCAGTCGTGGAGCCGCAAACGCTATGGCTGACGTTACCATCGTGTCGTCGATCGGAAGCGACACCGCCGGCCAGCGAGCAGCCGGTCGCGCGCTACCTGATGGCAGTCGCGTTCGTCTTCCTGGTGGCCTGAGCGGCATTGGCCGCCTGAGGCGCGGCCGCCATGTCCGCCGCTCCGCTAAACACGGAAGCTGCGCGGCGGACACACCAACGTCGAAGCCATCCCATTTTGCTCAACTTGGCGCACACACCTCGACTCAGCCTCTGCCTAATCCAGATTGCATGGCATGGCCAATCCGCGTGGCAAACCTCTTCAGGCCGCCGAACGGGAGTAAGCGCTCGTTAGGCCCCCTCGATTTCCGACCTGCTGGCCTGACCCGACCATGCGAAGATGCCTCCGATATGGACGAGGTCTTGTGCATGGCAAGAGACGGCAAAATGGACGTCCAGTTGCACGTCCCAAGTGGAGGCTATGGCGGTCGGCTTGAAGTGATCGAAGGTCCGACAGGCCGGCGGCGGCGCACAGACGCGGAGAAGGCGCGGATTGTGGCGGAGAGCCTGATGCCCGGTATCGGGGTGGCGGAGGTGGCGCGCAAGTACGGGGTGACGCGCTGGCAGGTCTATGACTGGCGCAAGCGGCTGCGGCATGGGTCTGTGACGCTGCCCGAAAGCATGGCCGCGGCTCCCGCCTTTGCGGCGCTGCTGGTCGAAGAGCCGTCTCAGCCGAGGCAGGCCAGCGCTGGCATTGATATCATCCTGGCTGATATCGTGATGCGAGCCGGGCAAGATGCCGACGACAGGCATCTGTCGCGGGTGATCCGCGGGGTGCCGGCCGCGATACGATCACTTTTCCGTCATCGCCATTGACCGAGCGTCTTCTAGCTCTTTGGTCGGCGTTCCGACCGAGATACGCGCCATGTCGCGAGCCATCGCCTGGAGCTCTGCCACCCTTGCGGACACCTTAGGGTCGGCCAGGAGGCGAGAGGCTTCGGACCAGATGGTTTCTGGCTTGGTTTTCTCCCTTACATCGAAGGCGCTCCGGTAGGCTTTGCCCCGTTGCCGCACTCGACATAGGCCAGCGCGAACGCTTCCCGCTTTGCAGTTAATTCGCTCATGTGGGGAGATTTTCTTTGTTATGATTGTCGTGCTGCCAATTGGGGGACGCAGATGACAAACCTAAAATTTCATCCGCCGAGGCGAAATTGCGCCATTTGCGCGACGTTATGAACAACCTATCCGTATTTCGCGGTCGGAGGTCGAGCGGTGACCTTGCCCCTTTGATCTAATCCGGTTTGAAGTTCGTTCTGGCCCATCGAGAGGACCAGGACATGAAACGCAGCCGCTTCTCTGAAGAGCAGATCATCGGAATTTTGAAGGAACACGAGGCCGGGGTATCGGTTGCCGATCTGTGCCGCAAGCACGGGGTCAGCGACGCCTCGATCTACAACTGGAAGGCCCGCTTCGGCGGGATGGATGTGTCCGAGGCTCGGCGGCTGAAGGCGCTGGAGGACGAGAACACGCGGCTGAAGCGGCTTCTGGCCGACGCCATGCTCGACAATGCCGCTTTGAAAGATCTTCTCGGAAAAAAATGGTGACGCCCGCTGCCGAGCGAGAGGCTGTCGCGCATCTTCGAACGGCATTCGAGATGAGCGAGCGGCGGGCGTGCAAGACCATCGGCTGCTGCCGGATGACGGTTCGCCACAAGGCGAGCAGTGGCGACGATGGTGACCTGCGGGAGCGGATGAAGGCGATCGCGCATGAGCGCCGGCGCTTCGGCTATCGCCGCCTGCACGTGCTGCTGCGGCGGGAAGGTTATGTGGTCAATCACAAGCGTCTGTTCCGGCTCTATCGCGAGGAGAAGCTTGCCGTTCGGCGCCGTGGCGGCCGCAAGCGGGCGATCGGGACCAGGGCGCCGATGCTGGTGCCGCTGAGGCCCGACGAGCGCTGGTCGCTCGACTTCGTATCGGACCAGCTCACCGACGGGCGCCGCTTCCGCATCATGGCCGTCGTCGACGACTGCACGAGAGAGTGCCTGGCACTCATCGTTGATACGTCTCTCTCGGGCATGCGGGTTGCCCGAGAATTGGACCGGCTCATCACCGAGCGCGGCCGGCCGAGAATGATCGTCAGCGACAATGGCAGCGAGTTCACCTCGAACGCCATTCTCTCCTGGGCAGATCAGAACCGCGTCGAATGGCATTACATTACGCCCGGCAAGCCGATGCAGAATGGCTTCATCGAGAGCTTCAACGGCCGACTGCGCGATGAACTGCTCAACGAGACGCTGTTCTTCGGCCTCGACCATGCCCGAACAACCATCGCCGAATGGGCAGACGACTACAACCGATCGCGCCCACATTCGTCGCTCGGATACATCACGCCTGCGGCTTATGCCGCCAATCTCACCGCAACGGACGATCGGCTGCGCAACCCCGACCAGCTCCGCCGATCACCCGTTGCTCAAGCCGCGCCATACGGCGTAAAACCCGCCGAGGCTCTAACTGCAGCCGGATGAAAATTCAGTGGCAGGTCAGTGGAAGATAGGTGTCCGACCAACGGCTGGAAAATAGAAGCCGGATGACGCGAGAGTGTCATGTCCGGTTTCGTGAGCGCGGAGAGGTGAAATTCCTCTCCGCTACTCGACTACTATAATCCGTGCAATCCGTGCGTTTGGATGCTAGGAGGAGAAGATGGATATGAACCGGCGAGCTTCTTTGTGGAGAGCTAGGTGGGAGAGGCTCAGGGTTCTTACACGTAAGGTCGGAAGACAAAGTGATATCACCTTTCAGGAGTTGGTGAAGAGGAATTGCCACCTTCTGCCCGGCGCTGAATATTCACTAATTTTCGAGGAGGCGCGGCAAGCGACTTCGCTTGAGGATGACAATCGCAACCAGACTAGAAAGTTCCTTCGGCAAGCTGGCCTTTACCACTGTCTTCGATCGGTCCTCGGTTCTGGGCTCGAAGGCGATTTCGCGGAGTGCGGCTCCTTTCGCGGTCAAGCTGCCTATCTGATCGCGCGATTGATGGAACTGCACAATCGCAGTGGAGAGCTCCATATTTTCGATAGCTTCGCGGGCCTCTCACAGTTCGTCAAAGCCGACAATGTGGGGCTTCAACGAGATAAACAGCAGACTGATCGTATGCGTGCGCACTTCGCGTTTCCGGAGGAAGTTTTGTGCCGGAATTTGGCACGGTTCGATATTATACGTGTGCATGCGGGCTGGATACCAGAGCGGTTTCCTGAAGTTGCCGATAGGCGTTTTGCACTTACCCATATAGATGTGGACCTGTATGAGCCGACACTCCAAAGCCTCAGGTTCTTCTATCCGCGCACTGTGCCTGGCGGCTGGCTCATCGTGGATGACTACAATTCTGTCTCATTCCCAGGCGCCAAAGCAGCGGTTGATGAATTTCTGAAGGATGAAACTCCCTGTTGTGCGCTACCGCAGCAGGTCGGAGCCTTCCTCATTCGGAAGTAATGATCGGATCGAAGGCGACTCGACAGACAATGAAACAGTCACTGGTGGGTCGAATACAACTCTTGCCGCGGATATCAGGCGGGCGGGTCATGCTAATGATAGTTTCGTCAAGACCCTAATGCTACTCTCCTTCGGAAGGGTGATTTAGGCAGAGCGCGACCAACTTATTATTCTAATATCTTGCTTTGCACCTCATCTCCTTAGGAGGGCAATGTGGACCGCGACTTGGTTTATGACGTCGGTATGCATGATGGCGATGATACGGCGTTCTATATGAGCCAAGGCTATCGTGTGGTGGCGATTGAGGCAGACCCTGCGCAAGCGGAAGCAGGGCGAAAACGGTTTGCTGCTGAGATCGAGAAGGGCCAAGTTCACGTCGTTGAGGCTGCGATTGGGCCAAGTCACGGACAAGCCTCATTTTGGATCAGTAGCAATCCCGAGCTCAACTCGTTCGATAGGCAAAATGCGGAGGTGTGCAACAACACTTCTCATGAGATCCAGGTCACTTGCCGACCGATGAACGACATCTTGGCCGAGTTTGGAACACCCTATTACCTCAAGGTTGATATCGAGACTGCAGATCATTTCTGCTTGGAGGCACTTGAACCAAACGATCTCCCTCAATTCGTCTCGTTTGAAAAGAGCCGTTTGGAGGATCTGTTCTTTATGCACAATCTCGGCTATTCGCGTTTCAAACTGATTGCGCAGGAGGATTTTCGGCAGCTAAGTTATAGCCCCGATCAGGCCAAAAAATGGTCACGAAATCTAAGACCATTGCGAAGTCGTGTTCGACGTATGCTGGGTCGCCGTGCACCAGAGAATGTTGCAAAGAAACATTCTGCCTACGGCTCCTCGGGTCCATTCGGTGATGAGACTGATGGCCCGTGGCGGCAAATGAAGGAAGTTGCATTTACGTGGCTTGCCTTTGATCTTGGCCACACCGGTGATCCTGACCCTGTCTGGCATGACTGGTTTGATGTGCATTGCGCACGCTAACAAGGTATGGCCCCGGAGCGGAAAGCCATCCGTATGAAATAGCCCCCGAATGAACCGGACACGATCTCCATCTTGATAAGGGACAGGAGTAATGTCGTGTCTATGACTGGTAGCATTCCGAAGATTGAGATCCTGAACGGCCGCAAAGCGACGGGCGGCGGTGGTCGACGGCGGAGAAGCTGTCGATGGTCGAACGGGAGTTGGTCGCCTGGAAGCAAGCGACCCGGCACAGGTTGGGGCGTCTTTATTCGCACCTGCTAATATATTGGTCGCTCTGACGCGTTCCGATATGTTATGATGGTTAACGCGCTGAGGCCTGATAGCCAAGAAGCGCGTCACACCAGCGGCTGCGAGTGGGACGGCGATGTCCTTTTTGCTTTTTTTGCGAGGCCTTATCGTAGTATTGTTGGCATTCGCCATCAGTATATATTTGCTCACCTCCTCCCTCTGGGGCACGCTTGTCCAAACGTTAATTTGTGGGATCTTGATACAGATCGGGTACTTTGTTGCTGTCATGCTGCTAGTGTGGCGCTCGGTCTCCAAAAAGTCGGTGACTCCGAAATCACACATCGCGCGATGAGCCGAAAGGGAGCAACTGCCGAGCCACTTAGTAAGTGAGGCGGGCCCCCTCCGCCTTTATAGGCTCTGGCTGCTAGAGCAGGACGATCACCAAGATGACACCCCACACCACGAAACAAAATGTGACTGCAACCTGTCTCATTCGGGCAGCGGAGAGGCTTTCCGCGAGGCGCCAGATGCGCGCAGGACCCTTGAGGTGATCGTTATCGCGCGTCTGTGATCGACGAGCCATTCCTGTTTCCCGCAGGACAGGCTCAACCTGAGCCCGGAATCTCTTGCTCAGATGTTTTGCCATTTGGCAATACGACTCAATTTCTTCCTTCAGTTGGAGCTTACGACATGCAGCGGAATTGCGGCAGTCGGAGCATGGGCCGCGTGAGGTTTCGTTTATTGCATCGAGGTTAGGAGTTGCGCCTTTAGCGAAGAGCGGGCTGATGCCCGCCCGAGCGGTGTGCCTGGGTGTGCCTGGGCTCCGCGGGCGTCGATACTGGATTTGCAGACATTTAGTCAGATAATGTGGTATGGTGTTTGTCACTACCAATGCGCTGCCAGTCTCATTCCACGGGTTTGAAGGCTTATGCTCCGCGAAGTTGAAAAGCACCCGGATTCTGCCTTCACATTCGGCGATCCTCAGTGGGGAACGATAGATCTCGAAACACTCGTGGCGGCAGCGCGACGGCAGTTGAGGTTCGTCCTTACATGCGCGCTCGCAGGACTTGTGCTGGGGCTGGCGTATCTTTGGGCCGAGGTGCCCTTGTACGAGTCGACGGCCAGAATCCTGATCGACAAGAACCAGCCATCCATCGTAACGCAGTTAACAGAGAGCGGAAGCTCCGCACAGCTTGACCCGATGATGCTGAGTCAGGTCGAATTGTTGCTTTCCGACCGCATCGGGCTAAAGGTCGTTGACAGCCTCGGTCTTGCTACCGATCGCTCTTTCTTGTCAGCGCCATATTCATTGCTCAACAGTCTCACGGGATCGGTCGCTCGGTGGCCATTCATCGGCAGTTCCGAAGCAAGCGGAGCGCCGGTGAAATCGAGTGCCGCGCGAGGACCCGATCCTCGATGGCAGGCATTTGGCATTCTGGCTGAGAATATAACGGTAGCTCGTGTAGGGCTTTCTTACATTCTGCAAGTCCAAGTTCGGTCGCCTAGCGCCGAAATGGCGCAAAAAATAGCCAGTAAGTATGCAGAAATCTATATCTCTGACCAAGTCGGAGCCAAAGACGAATCGATTATCCGAGCTCGCAGCGCACTGGCGGAAGAGCTCGAGACGGTGCGGAAGCGATCGGTCGATGCCGAGCTCGCAATCCACAGATTCCGAACAAACAATACGTTGACCAAGGAAACGCTGGTTACCTTGCGCCAGCTCGAACTTGAGGCGTCCTCTCTCAAGTCGCAATATGAACAGGTCCTGCAGCAGTACCAAGCGAGCCTGCAGAACCTTTCGATGGCGTTGACGGAGGCGCGGACTATCTCGGAGGCACCATACCCCAGCGGACCGAGTTCTCCGAACAGCAGTCTTACGTTGGCGTTCTGTCTCGTGCTCGGCGGCCTGGTTGGCGCCGGTGTGGGCGGAATTCGGGAGTACCGGGAGCGCTTTTTCCGCACGACGGCTCAAGTGCGCGATGAACTCGGACTTGAGACGCTCGGAATGATCCCTTTGCTGGACGGGAAGCCAATTCGCCGAAACAAGCACGATCGTGCGGCCGGAGAGCCGTCATTCATCGAGGTGGGGAACAGCGCTTTCAACTGGGTAGAACAACATCCGCGCTCGGAATTCGCTGAAGCGATGCGAACTGTGAAAGTCGCTGTTGATGTCGAGTTACCAAGGAAGAGCACTAAGGCGCTCGGCATTGTTTCTTGCCTCCCGGGAGAAGGGAAGTCTCTGGTCGCTGCTAATTTAGCGATGGTTCTTGCTATGCAGCGTTGTAAGACGTTGTTGATCGATGCCGATATCCACAATCCGGGCTTGTCCCCTATGTTAGCCAACGGCTGGGAACGAGGCTTGGCAAACTTGTTGGCTGGAGAACTCAATCCGAGAGACTTGCTGGCCCATCAGTCATTGCCACTGAGGTTCCTGCCCGGCGTGAACCAGAGCCAACAAAAGCTCGCAAGCACCGTGCAGCCTATCGAGAAAATGGGCGACTTTCTGCTCAAGGTGGGCCCTATGTTCAATTACGTCGTCGTTGATTTGCCCCCGTTGGCTCCAGTCGCGGACGTGAGGTCCTTTGTCCAGCACCTCGACGGCCTTGTTCTGGTTGTTGAATGGGGTGTGACCGCTCGTACATTCGTGCGCGAAATCCTCAACAACAACCCGATCCTGGCGGATAAATGCATCGGCGTTCTGCTCAACAAGGTCGATATCAAAAGAATCAAGCGGTACCAAAAGTTCGGCAGCGCCGAATTTTACAGTGAACGCTATAGTCAGTATTACCAGGCCTAGTTGTGGAACAGGCATTGTTTTGTCTTGAGCAGATAGCCCAAGGAGGCTTTGACGAACAAACTCCGTCCGGGCTTATCCGCGCGAGACGCAGGATATGGTGTTCGTCGGCAAGGACCGGCGATACATCGTCGCTTCCTCCAGTCGGTGGGCTGCGCGCTGGCATCGGACTGGGAAAAGGGCCGGGTCGAGAACCATGTCGGACAGGTGGGATGCCGAGCAGTCAGAATTCACGATCGGCCCGGCTATCCTGGTCGCCAGTGCTTTGCCGGTCCTTACATTCCGCCACCCAACACCGCCGTAGCGCGGACACGCAAAGCATCCTGCGAATAGGCCTCCAGCATATCGTGCCGTGCCTGTATTCCGATCTCTTTGCGAAGCGTTTCATCGCCCGCGAGCACTAACACTTGGGTCACCGCCATCTCCGCTGAGGGCACAGTAAGCTTCAGCATATTCTCTCCATGCTTGCCGTAATCCCGAATACCGCCGACGTCGGTCGCGATAATCGGAAGGCCGGCAAGCATCGCCTCGGCGACGACGATGCAGAACCCTTCCGTATCGGACAGATTGATGAACATGTCACGATCACAGGCCAGCTCGAACCAGCGTGCGACATATCCATGGAAATGCACGCGATCTCGAATGCCAAGCTCATCCGCCTTGCGCGAAAGCGCCTGCCGTTCCGGCCCATCGCCGTAAAGATCGAGGCTTGCAGAAACGCCGCGGTCTTGGAGCATTCGGATGGCCTCGATCAGGCGGTCAAAGTTCTTTCGCGCCATAAGGCGTCCGGCTGCAGCAAGGCGCAAGGGTGTGTGAAGCGCGTAGTCGCGCTTGTGGGAGGAAGCCCCATCGGCACGAAACAGAGGCACCACATGCGACCGGCGCCTGCGGGGCAGGAAGTATGCTTGTGTCTCCCGGAGCGTATTTTCGCAATCAGCCCAGATTTCGTCGACACGCCAGGACAGCGCCTTGAGCACAGGGCCATAAACGCCTTCGGCACGCCGGGAGCGGTAACGGGCGATGTGCTCGAATGAAACGCAGCGAAGCCGAGGAGCGAACATCGCAACTAGCCGTCCCAGGAGATTGGCCTGCTTGAGCGACAACACAACCATATCCGGCCGCCACTCCCGGATGAGGCGCAACATTACAAAGAACGTGCTCACGAAGGTGCGCAAGGAAGGCTCTTCGCTCTGCGACGTCAGGATAAGATTGTGCTCTGCGATCTTTGCGGCGATTTCATCGGCAAGAGCCCCGCGACCACGGCAACAGGCTAGAATCTTCAGCTCATGCCCGCTGAAAAATCCTGCTTGCAGCAAGGTCAGCAGCCCGTGCTCGGCACCACCGGGATCGAAGCCGTTGATGAAGTAAAGAATTCGCATGTGATACGGAAGCGTTCCCGATTGCCTTGTGCCTCTAGCGCTGAGCGCCCCGATATTCGTCAATGCCGCTCCCTTTGCGAAGGGCGCGGTAGAACAACAGTTTGGCTGCGCGGCGCACCTGGGGCTCCACGCCCCTCGGCAGGACGCAAAGAAGGATGTAAACGTAGACGCGCCAGGACAATGGATTGTGCCACATCGCGCGAATGAGCAAGCGCGCTCCGCGTTTCTTTTCGCCTTGAGCCACGCAATCATTGCCCGCCTTGGCGTACAAACGCGCGTTGCGCCGACGCGCGAGGTGCGTAAGTTCCGGCCGTCGCATGACCCATTCTCGCGTGAGGCGTTCGGCTACCGGCAGAAGCGCGTCGAGTCTGCGGGTTATGTTCGAGCCATGGCGCCGTTTATAGACGAGTGCTTCGGCCACATGTTGAAATGTCCAACGCTCGGCTGCGCGCATACAAAACTCTGTATCCTCTCCAGCCTTGAATGCCTCGTTGAATAACCCGATATCTTCGACCATCTCCCGCCGCATAACCATACTGGAAGGAACAATCGGCCCATCAAGCAGAAAATATGTCGGCAACGTATCGCACTGGTCCGCGCGATAGCGGCGCACGGCGACGTGTAGAGCATCGGACAGATCCGGCGCGGAAAAATCGACAAGATCACCATAGACAAGACCTGCCTTGCAGCCATTGCCCAAGACGGCTAATTGACGCTCAAGCTTGTCCTCGGCCCAGAAGTCATCGCCGTCGAGAATTGCAATAAGATCGCCGGCAGCATGTCTGATGGCAAGATTCCTCGCCGATGAAAGCCCGATACCCGCCGTCGTCAGGACATGTATGCGCGGCTCCCTGCGACCCAGCGATGCAATCACTTCCGACGAGCCGTCCATCGAGCCATCATTGACAATGATGATCTCTTTGATGTGGCTCGACGCGGTCTGATTAATCACGCTTTCCACTGCCTGCACGATGAAGCGTTCTTCATTGTGGCATGTCATGATAACTGAAACACTCATCTCGTGTTTCCTGGCAAGGGGCTCCCGAGGAATCGGGGATGTCTCATGCTCCCGGGGTGGCTCCTCCGCGTCCTGCGCAATGATAGACAAAGCCCGTGCCGCGTCAATTCAGGCAGGAGCGAGACAAGACTCAGCGTGACGAAAGCTCGTGTGCCGGAGGCTTCTGTTCCAACGTAAAGGGCGCAGGGTACAAGAAGCACGAGGGGCAGAAGCCGTGCCTGGGCCGCTCCGATCAATCCGTGAGAAAGGGCCCAGCTTAGAGTACGGCTTAAGCGAAACCACGCAGCAATCCATATGAGAATATAGAGGCTGAGCCCAATGATGCCGTTCTCGGTGAGGATGCGTTGAAACTCGCCATGTATCCCCAGCCGCAACTCGCCAGGAAGTCCGCTGAAATCCGTATCGATAATATTCTTGAATTGGTTCGTACCCACGCCCATCAGTGGATGTTCGGAGATGAGTTGTCTGGACAGAGTGAAAGCAAACGCGCGCTGGACATTGCTCGGGGTGTCACCAGGGGCATATTTCCCCGTCGCGACCAGATATTCGTATTGCCCCATGCTCAGCGGATCGAGAATGGTCTGCATTTGCTTCTCGACATAGGCGTTATCCATCGCGGTCGATAACATGAAAAGACCCACGAAGCCGGCGGCGATCGCCGGTACCATTGCAGCGAGCCGTCCGCGCATCAGAAGCGCAGCGGTCAGAAAGAGACAGATCAAAAACGCCTTGCGTTCCCCGGATAGCAGGAGCAGGGGAAGTATCCCTGCCCATGCAAACCAAAGGCCGCGCCGCTTGGCCCGTTTGGCGAAGAGGAGGAGCCCCGCGAGCGCAATTGGAAGGAAGGTGAATACGAGCCTTGGGTCGGCCAAGTGCTTCCAGCCGACCGAGTAGCCATGAGCCACATGCCAGGAGATCGTATAGGCGAGAATCAGCACCATGCCGAAAAGCAAGATGTTGACGGCCTTCTGCGTCTCGAGCCATCTAGCCTCCTGTGCGATGGCGAACGCAAAGGCGCCCACAGTGGACATCTGCAACAGCTCGCGCAGGCCGTTCTTCGCGTCCACGCTGAAGGCCGAGACCAAGTGCCAGCCGAAGAAGGGCAGGAGCAGCAGAAAACCGACTGAAAAAGCCAAATTTCGCCAACGCCCCGTCGCCAGGCCAATGATGAGCGCCAGCAAGGCGATCAGCTCGAACGGACGCAGCAACACAAAACCCGTTTCGAGCCTGATTGGCAGGAAGAGACTCAATATCGCGAATGTGAGGAGATAACGCATCACAGCCTGCTCGCGGCGCAATATTCTTTAGCACGTTCCCGTTTCCGAAAACAGAACTTTGTCGGACGTATCAATGCCAGCGCGCGGAGAAACACTTCGCCATTATCGAGCCCATGACCATTGTTCTGCCCGGTGTCTCACACGCGCCGGCAGGCTTTACAGGAATCGCACGAGCGGCGTAGGCGACAGGCGGGCCGTGCTGGCGCCGGTTCGAGCGCGGCGGCGAGGCTCGGATCTTCCACGTCGATCGTGGCGACCAAGGCCGCTGTGACCAAGATCGTGACTGACAATGTCGAGCGCGAGACCTACCTCCATACCGACAAAGTCGGCTGTACGGCGACGCCGATCAGATCTTCGCCGAGTATCACACCCTCAAGCACTCGGCCAGCGCGCGTCGTCCATACCGACACCGTCGAAGGCGTCTTCAGCGTCTTCAAGCGCGGCTTGGTAGGCGTGTACTAGCACACTGCTCCGAGAAGCATCTGAACCACTATCTCGCCGAGTTCGATTCAGGTACAATGCCCGCCAGTCGTTGGGGGTGAACGACGCGACGCGAACAGAGCGGGCGCTGAAGGGCGATGTCGGCAAGCGTCTCACCTATCGAACGACTGATTGAGGGTCCGAGCTTATATGGCCGAAGGGCCGAAGCGAAAGCCGCCGCCGAAGCGGAGGATGATCAAGTCTGAGCGATCCAAGCGGTTCAAGGAGACCGCTCGGAAGCTTGGCGCTGACGAAAGGGCGAGGCATTCACGCGCACGCTAAGAAAGATCGTGCCGCCTAAGCCCCACAATGACGGAGCCTAGGAAATAGCGTATCGGGATCCCATGCGAACCTTGTTGAGCGCTATTCGGCATTTAGCAAATCCACGCGTTGCATCAGAGATGATGCGGAAGCTCGCTCGTCGCGTAACCGATCCCCGAATGCGAGATGCCGATCATGGTGATGTTAAGGCATGGTGTGCGGCTAGCGCCCAGCACTGGGAGCAATTCTGCGAAAAGATGGATCCAGCTCTTTGGCTGGAGACGACAACGTATGCATCCGAGTTCAGAGGGATCGCACACAACCGGCTAGCCTCGGCAGAGATCACCCTTGGTGGCGGTGGCCATTATCCTCTGCTCTACTTTTTGGTGCGGCATTATCAACCGAAGATTGTTGTGGAGACTGGCGTGGCTGCCGGTTTCTCATCCAGAACCATCCTCAAGGCATTGGAGACGAACGGCGATAACGGCACGCTTTTCTCAAGCGATTTACCCTATTTTCGCTTGGCGAATTCTGAAAAGTACATCGGCTGGCTGGTCGACGACGAGCTAAAGAGGAATTGGCGCTTGTATAAGGAAGGAGACCGGAAAAACCTTCCTGACATCGTGAGCCAGATTACGGAGATCGACCTTTTCCACTACGATTCCGATAAATCCTATGTGGGGCGTCAGTTAGCCATGCGCCTCGTATTGCCGCGCTTGAGAGTCGGATCCATCATTGTGATGGATGACATACAAGACAACTGGTTCTTTCGTGATTTTATCCAGACGATCCGCGCTCCATACGCAGTCCTTGAATTTAATCGGAAGTATGTTGGCTTCATGCGATTGGAGGTAAAGCCATACTGGCTTTGATCGGTATCATATGCCCCAAATCGGCTCCACCGAAGCGGATGTTCATCTAAGCACCTCCGGCCGGGTCCGGCAGGCGGTCGATGCGGCCTAGCCGACGGTCTCGCTCTCCGGTGTCCAGGCTTCTGGCTGGTTGAGCACAGAGACCGCGCGAACATGGCAGCGAATCTTATGCCCGGTATCCCGCGAACTGAGCTCATAGCTTGTGCCGGTTTCGTCCACGATCGGAACGCCGTCGCGATACCAGAGACACTCTATTGCGACGCAATCACGTTCGATACGACAGTCAGTTCTTGGACTGGTGAAGCCTCGCCCAAGAAGACCGGCAATGCGCTGAATTTCGGCGGGACATCAAGGGGGATGGGTCCGCGCAGGACTCAGTGCACTCCATTCAGTCCGCAGAAAGCCTTTGAGAAAAGCAAGGGACATATCCGTGGCGGTGGTTCCAATCTCACCTCAGATAGGATCGCTCGTGCTCATCGCCCGGAAGCACATAAAAGCCTGAGAGTTTAGGGGCGGGCCCAAGCCCGGAAATGGAGAATATCCGATCGAGATCGGGGCGAAGCGGCAGGCGAGTCTCTGTCGAAGCACCCTGTAGTCAAACCCCTTGTGATCGAGATAGGCGCCGGACTTGCTCCGTGGGACCTGTTGCCAGAGAATTGCCGCACGGAATAGCTCCCAGGCGCTGTATCGCCATCGCGACTTGTTTATGAAAACGGCGTTGGGGTACTTGAGCAAGAGAATAGGCCCAACCATGATGGGCACGGAGATGATCAGAACTCCACCAGCCCGAAGAGAGCGCTCACAGAACGAGATGAACTCCTCTAATACGTGGTCGTCGACATGCTCGAGGGTTTCAAAGGCCAGCACCGCGTCTAGTACCTCATCAGGTATCTCTCCCAGGCTCCCTACCGGCGTGAACGATGGGGCTTTTGGCGTCACATAGGGATCATAGCCGTAAAGCGGTCCTGTCCAGCCCCCGCCGGCCAGCGTGTTAAGAAAGTCGCCATTGTTGGATCCGTAGTCGAGGATAGCGCTGCTTGGAGAGAGATGTTGCTTCACAAGTCGGATACCCCTTTCATGCCGGCTTCTCTGCGCAAACCGTGCAGCCGGGTTGGGGCTATTCACCGTCAAGCGATCATAGGCGGACGGACTCATATGTTTCTCCCGGGGCTGTCCTTTTTGCTCGGGCAGATGATGCCATAGTCAAGCCGCGAAAGCTCATTTGCACGATTACCTCTCTACGACGTCCGCTTCGGCTGTCCAGGCTTCCGGCTGATCAAGCAAAGAGAGCGCACGCACTTGGCACCGGATCCTGTGCCCAGCATCCCTCGCATTGAGCTTGTATGTTGCAGCAGTTTCGCCGATGATGGGAACTCCGTCACGATACCAAAGGTACTCCAGATGCGACGCTGGCACATTCGGCTGTACGCTCAGCGTGCTTCCGATTGAGGCAGAGCCGGAAAGCTCTGGCAATCGCGTGAAGCCTGCAGGCACCTCCGCAAGATCCGACTCCTTCTGGCGGACCCGAATATAGTCTATGGCCATGTCGTAAGTTTCGGATGGATCCGGCAAGACTCCGCCCCTGCCGGATCGAAAGCCCAAATCGACCATGATGTATTTTTGCGCGGCAAGCTCCGGCGTCGTCGGGCAACGTGCCACTTCATAGCCATCAATTACGAAGTATGTGTAATTATCTTCGATCTGGGCGTACCACGTATGAAACTCGCCGTCATATATGTCTATCGCGTTGGGGAAGCCGTTTGATTGGTCGATCGGGTAGCCGGCGATCTTCCTGCGCACGTCAGCAGCGGCGATTTGGGGATCGAGATAGGCAAGCGCCGGCTTATGCACATGCTGGCTGATATTGATCCACGTTCCGTCCTCCGCCCCATATTCCCAAAAGTCAGTTTCCAGACGATTCCGCGTCCGCCAAAACAGGTGCTCCTTGCCATAGGCCCAGAAGGCAGGAAAGAAGCCCGGGCGCGGCGCGGAAAGCTTGGGGAACTTGGCGCGGATCTCGAATATTCCTTTTCCCCACCACCGACCTTGGCCGTTGTTGTTGACCGAAGAAAACGCTCCGGTCCTCCAAACCTTGTTGTGGACGAGACGGAGCGACAGCGTGTGGCTCTCGGCATCGTGAATGTATGAAGACGGCGTCCCGGAAATCCGCTGTGCCTTCGCATCCCCGCCGATATTGGTGAGGTGCGTCGGCGCGAACCAGCCGCTGCTCTGTGCGCCTGTCAGATCGTCGACAATGGTGTTGGTCTCGAAATCGTCGAAGAACACCGTCGTATAGCGGCTGATATCGGGCGCCGCCTGACCGCGATGGGCTTGGTTCGTCCTTGTATCAACCGCCGCCCAACTTGCCCAAGCCTGCGAATCGAAGGCATAGCGCGCGGGATTGTCGCTGGCATCCACCGCCGAAGGCGGGCTCTTTCTATTGGGATGATCGTCGGGCAGGTCGGCTTGCCTGCCGGCGCGCCACATGGCCCAACCCACGAGCTTGTCGATCTGCGCATCATTGAGTTCGCTTAGTCCGATGATGATGCAGTCGATCGCGACATCGGCCCTCATCGGCTTATTCACATCGCCCATGAAGCTCTGCGATTTCATCAGGTTGGGTTTCAATGCATGAATCGCCTGGCCGGCCGTCTTGACCCCATTCACCACAGCCTGCATCACGAATCCGCGGCGGTACCCGACCATGACATTCCAGTCGTCAAAATCGGTCGAGTACTGCCCTTCCTCGCTCTTGAGCTTGCCGTCATGGAGCCGCGAAACGAATGTGCCGGCCGAGGGCTTGAAACAGACCTGGGGCTGGCGATGCACCGGGCCACCCTCCGCGCCATTGACGCAAACAACGGAAACGTTATCCGCACCGGTGTTGTTCACCGAATGGCACCGGGCGATCACGAGCCACCACCGGTGGAGATAGGGGGCATCCTTATCGACTGGCCAGGTCAACGCCTGTTTCGTGCCCTTCTTGAAGAGGACGCCGCCGTTATTCGGAAGCTTTGTTGGGCGCAGGGAGGGCTCGGCTTGCACCGCAGCCACCGGCTTCACGCCGCCGGATTGCCACGAGGAGATTTCGCCTTCGGCCAGATCCTCCTGAAACCAGGATTTCACAATCATTTCCGGGAACAGACCAGGACGCCAGGAGTCAGCTTCCGGCAGCGAGCCTTCCGCCGGGCCGGCGGCCCGAGCGTCCCGTCCTGGGCGACCGGATGCCGTCAGCACAAGGGCGGCGCATGCGGCCAGCGCCAGATCCCGGCGAGAAATGCGGTTGGTCATTATCGTGTGCCTTACCTATCTCACATCGCGCCAATATCCGCTGGTTTCGAGCTAAGGCTGCACCACGACGCCCGTTACCGATTATTGCGCT
This sequence comes from Mesorhizobium sp. WSM4840, assembly GCF_055811755.1. Lineage (NCBI taxonomy): Bacteria > Pseudomonadati > Pseudomonadota > Alphaproteobacteria > Hyphomicrobiales > Phyllobacteriaceae > Mesorhizobium > Mesorhizobium sp. WSM4840. The sequence continues at coordinate 147,728 of NZ_JBVVQD010000003.1, read as the reverse complement.
TCTCCTCGCAAAAACAATTCGCCGCTTAGTTTGGCTTTTCAATGACGCCCTGCGGCGCGCCGATGGGCAACAGAATCCTTCGAAACGGAGTGTCTGCGAGCATCGAGATACTATAGAACGAGCCGTTATCGTCATTCGTTCGGTCGAGGCGGCTCGAACATACGGGTCAACATGATCGCTGCCTCTCTCTCGACGTAAGATGGCCGCAGACAAGTTCTGGCAATTCTGCTACAAGGCGCTTAGCTTGCTCCGAAGATCTATCCGCGCGCCGGAACCCACTTGGTCAGGTCGTCTCCCGCGAGTTCAATGTGATGAACTTCGCCCGTCCTAGTACCTCCTTTCAGAAATCGGATTTCCCATGCGTTTTCGTGTGGTACGAGTAGCGCTTGCAGTGCTGTCCGGCACGCGGCGATGAAGCGGGCGCGCTCCTGACGATGGTCGACAACCAAAAACACGCGCGCTACGCGTACAGTGACACGAGCCTTTACGACGCGAGGGCTAGGAAATACTATCGCCCAATACACTCAGACAGGTCAATAGCGCACCGAACCGCAATCCCTGGACCCCAGAATGGATCGAGCCATTGTCATAAATTCCTTCGGCCGCGGCGGGTCGAACATTCTGGCGAATATGATCGGCTCTTCGCCCGGCGTCCTCATGACCTTCGATGAGTTTTGGCAGTTCTACTACAACGGCGGCTGGAATCTTCCTCCAAAGGTCTATCGGCGTCTGGGAGTCCGGGCGGGCAAGCTTGCCTCCAGGTCAGTGTTCTACGCGAAGCGATTTCAGAAGCGTCTGGAAAGAAGCATCCAAGCGTCGATCGCCGCTGACTACCAGCTGCGGAAGGAAAGGGGGCTCGATCTCGCGCTCGCGCGCCACGTCCTCTTCAAGGTGACTGAGTACGACATCTTCCTGAACTCTGAAATCGAGAAGCAGTTCGAAGAGACGATCTTCGTCGGGCTGGTGAGGAACGGCTACGGCCTTTGCGATTCATGGAACCGCCGAGGGGTACCGGCCATGATGGCGGGACGAGTCTACAGTCAGGTTGCCGGCAAGATGCTTGCCGAACAGGCTGCCAGAGACAACTACCTGCTTGTCAGGTTCGAGGACATGGTTGCCGACCCTCTCCGCTTTCTGGATCGTTTGTATGCGCATTTGGCGCTGCCGCGGCCGCGTGAGGACGCTTATATTCACAACCCGAAGGGTTATGGGCCCGGCCAGGAAGCCGCGGCGTCTGCCAGTCGCACCATGCGCTTAGTGGATAAAAGCTACTGGGCGTCACTCCTGGCTGAGAACATTAATGCTGCTGCGATGGAGCGACTGACGAGCGACGACCTGAAGGATTTCAACACATATGCCTCAGGCGTCATGGAGTCCTTGTACGAGGTTCGGTGGAGCAGCCCGGCCCCTGAACGCGCAGAAGGTTGAGCAACCGAACGATGCGAACGGTGATAGCGATGATGGCCTGTGGCAACAGGCGTCGCACACTGTAACTAGCGCATGGGGAATGCTCGCCGATGCATCCGAATGAAGCCAAGCACACTCAGGCGATCTTGGCTTCGATTCCGAGCGAAGCAGTGAACCTCTGCCTGAACATCGGCTCCTCGACGGCCACTTCCGGGCGGTGGATTAGTCCCACGTCAATTTGGTTGAAGACATGCTGAAGCCGGCGCTGCAAGAGCAACTGGGGTCGCTCCATCCATCCGCGGTACTCCACCTACTACCGCAGGGCAAAGGGCCGCAAGCGTGGCTCCGTCTCGGGCGGATAGTGGGACTGGAACAGCATGAACATCTCGGTTATCATCCCGGTCCGGAACAGAGCGGCCGTTATTCTGCGCGCTAGAGAGCGCGCTTTCGCGAGGCCTGCCCGGAGGGCGCTTGGACCACCAGCCAGTTCACTGTATGCTATTGATCGTTGGAGTGTTGGTAGATGCATTCAAGATCCGATACGCTCTATACAGGTCCAAAAGGCGCGCAATATTTTGAGCAGCGGGGCAGTAGCCGAACCGATACCGTACAGAAATCTAGAGCAAGGCTTTTTGAGGATTTCAGCAGCCATACGGATGTCGTTCTGGATTTCGGCTGTGGGACAGGCGGTATCCTCTCGTGCTTGCCAGCGGTGAAGCGAATTGGCGTGGAGATCAACGAGACCGCTGCTAAGCAGGCGTCTGCACATTTGGACCTTGTTGTTGGCTCACTTGCGGATATCCCGTCCAGCACGATAGACAAAATTATCAGCTATCACGCTCTCGAGCATGTCGACAGCCCTTCGACGGTGCTCCGAGAAATGTTGCGCGTCCTAAAGCCCTCTGGCGAGATGAAGGTATTCGTACCGTGCGAGATGCCGATCATTGCTCCGCAGCATCGCTCATGGTCAAACAATCCCCACATGCATCTTCATTCGTGGACCCCGCTCACCTTGGGCAATCTGTTTACGGTGCTTGGCTTTGAGGTGACTGCGGCCCGCATGCTTCCGGGTTCTGAAGGTGGAAGGCTCGGTGCGCTCTTTCCGAAGGACTCGGCGCTTCGTAAAGCTGCGGCTTTCTTAAAGGCATGTCGGACGGGAAGGTTTCATACGGCGGTCACCGCGCGCGCTCCTGCTGATTTACAGCACGACAGTTAGAATCACCGTGAAGGGTGGTATTCGGTCGTAAGTCAGCGTGGAATCCAATTGAGCCATGCTGCTTTCTTGGACGTTACGGCTTGCAGGACTTCCACTCCGCATTTCCCGAACAGAAGCGAAGCTCTCAAATAGAGAGTAACGGCAGATAGCGTGCCTATCATAAAAGCCCCGATCGCCAGCACAAGATAATACGGCGAGCCGGCGAACAGCATCCTGATCGCAGAACCGGCAGCGTAGATGACGGCAGCGAAGACAATTGGCGGGATATGGACGAGCACGAAATCCACGAATGGCAATCCGGTCATGCGGCAGCTAATGAAGGAATAAAGGACGAAAGTCACTAGAATGGCACCCGACACCGCCGCCGCTGCCGCACTGACTCCGTAAGGCGCCGCTAAAAATACGAATGATGTGACAAGCGCCGCATGGAAAATCTGCATGGACGCGCTGCGGTAGCCACTGCCTGTGGCGAGCATAACGGCGCCGCATAATTTAAATGCGACCCGGAAATACATTGCCGCGGAAAATACGGCAATCGGAACCACTGCGTCCACCCATCTAGGGCCGAACATTGTCAGTACGATCTCCTTGGCGAAGCAGCACAGGAACGCGCTGGTTGGTAGGGTGAGGGCTGCGGTCAAGGCATAGCCCTTCAGCTGGGCGCTGCGCAGCCTGGCCTCGTCTGTCTGCACTTTTGACAGCAACGGGAAAACGACCGTTCTACTCAGGTTTCCGAATAGATTCGCCGGCATTGCGATTAGAGTGAACGCCCTCGTGTAGATGCCAAGCTCCGCGGTCCCGAGCAAACGCGCGACGATGATCTTGTCCATGTATTGGCCGCCGAAGGCCAAAACTCCAGCCAAGGAAAATCCCAGGCTCTGCGTGCGGATCTCGCGGTAGGACTGCAGGTCGAAGCGTGGCTTGGCGAGATATTGTCGCGCGGTGATCAAGTAAATGCCAGAAAGAAAAATTGCCTCGGCCATGGCCGCGATCACCAGAGCCCAGTAGCTCAATCCGAGATAGGCAAGCGGAATAGCCAAGCCGACGTTGGCGACGGTCCATGCCGTCAAGTTCGCCATCGAGGAAACTTTGAATTTCAAGTTCCGCGATAGAACCGCCTCGGCCAAAAGGTTGAACGCGTTTGCAAACATAATGAAGGCGAGCACGCGGGAAACAATGTTGAGCTCCGGCACGCGAAAAAGATCGGCGATCACGCCCGCAAACACCCATTGAAGGACAGCGAGGCCTGTGGCGATCAAAAGGGACAGGAATGCCACGGTTCCCATATGGCGCTGGTCGAGATCCGCCCGCTGGACCACGACTTGCGACATGCCCAGATTAGCAATGACATTGCCGATGTCCACCATGATCAGCGCGGCGCCAACAATGCCGTACTCTTTGGGGGAAAGCAGACGCGCGAGAATGGCCGTAACCGGGAGAGTCAATAAGATCCGGGCCAGCAATGCGGCTCCCGACCACGAGAGCCCCTTGGCCGCCCTTCGCGTCAAGTCCTTATGTTCAATGTTCCCGTCCACGCTCGGTTGCCCAAAACTGTCCCATCATTATGCTGGCACTCCCTCCCTCCAACACGAGCTATGAAGGGTATTTGCTGCTTCGGCGGGAATAGGCAAGAGACGGGTATAGACAACTTTCTTGCTACTCATTCGTTGACTACCCGCAAGAGACGGAGATGGCAGTCATTCACTGAAACCGCCGAGCTGCCTCCAACAGCAATCTGCGGATTGCGCTGGTGTGTACGACGTCGAAAACCCCTGAGAGAAAGGGCAGCCGCCTCCGCGTCAAGTAGGTCCACCGCTTCAGAAGGCGCTCCAGACGGAAGCCAATCTGATCTTGAACGGCCTTGTGGTGGAGTTCGATCTCCCGTCTCTTCTCCAACGAAAGTCCCGGATAGGGTTGCCAGGCGGCCTTGGCCGCGTCGAGATCAAATACCGGAAAGCTAGGCAGACAGAACTCCGTGCGTAGACGCTCCATGCTGGGCTGCAACTTCGAAAGGAGGCTGGCTCTTTCATCGGGTGAAAGATATTCGTAATTATTATTGGGGCTCGTCACTCTCCGATCGACCAATCCATAAATCGTGCGTTCCAGCTCCCGTTCAGAAAAAAGAATGTGCTCGTTCCTGAGGCGCTTGTATTCCAAGACATCCCGACTCAGGCGTTCATTGGCGCGCAGACAGAGCCATATAAACGCGGAGATATCGTCGATGCCGACGACATTCTTCATGAAATCATCGATCACGTTCGGCTGGGTCGACTCGTACACCCGTGCCGAACACGCGTTTGTCCCAAAGACTTCGCGCCAAATTGAAAGGCAGCGATGATAGTCTAGCATATCCTCGATAATGTCCAGAAAATCGATGACGTCTCCCGTGAACAGAACACCGCGCTTTATGTGCTGATTGTACAACGACTCGAGATAATGATCAGGTCTTCTGACGTAACACAATACATGACATTCCACCTCCGCCGGAATTGACGCGCGCAAACGTTCGATCAGACTGCGTTCCGACGGGACATCAGCGCTGGACGTCTTGCCCATAAAGCGCATCAGGTGCATGACCATAGAATAGAGATTTTCTGAACTTGCGATGATTGTGTGCGCTCCGTCTCGTTCAGCCTTTCTCAGATGATGTAGAAAGAAAGGCCGGAATTTATCCGATCCGCACAGCGACTGCGTATTGATCTTGAAATTGAACTCGTGCGGAGAGGTGGCATAGTGAATGCCGTGCTCGCCGAGGTTCTTTGCATTCGCGCACAGGAATTGCTGTAGCGCCGTGGTGCCCGTCTTTTGAGTGCCGATGTGAAGAATGAGCTTCATGTGAGGTTCATACCCGGGACGCGGAGCGAAGATGTCTTTTCTTTGAGGAGAGCCGCGTAGAGCTCCATTTGCTGCAGGACGACGCTCTCCATGCTGAAGCGCACAGCGATAGTTTGGACTGCGCGCCGCGCCATCTCATCGCGCTCGGCTTCCGACAGGCCGAGCGCGCGACGAAGGAGTCCGTAATACTCCGCATGCGAGCGAGCCAAAAAGCCGCTGCGCTCATGCTCCACAATGTCGGATGCACCGCTCACATCGGTGATGATCGGGACCACGCCGCAGCTCATGGCCTCGAGCAAGGCGTTTGACATGCCTTCCGAGATCGAGGTGGAAAGATAGAAATCAGCCTTCCACAGCAAGGGAAATACATCTTCGACCGCGCCGGCGAATGTGACCTTGCCGGAAAGGCCCAACCGGACCGCCTGTTCCTCGAGAGGGACGCGGCACTGGCCATCGCCCAGGATGGTGAGTTGCGCCTTTGCGTCGGCGGGAAGTGCCGCGAAAGCATCGATCATGTGCTCGACGCATTTTTCCGGATCGAGACGGCCAAGGCAGATAAAGCGTTGGCTGCCATCGGCGCTCGGCTCGCGGCGCGGCTTGCGGGGCAGATCGATCCCATTCGGAATCATATGAATGCGATCCGCGCCGATGCCATGTCTCTTCAGATCACCAGCGATTTGGCGGCTATTGGCGATGAAGGCCGTGACGTGACGTTTAATCAAGGCGGACGCCCAGCGACCGATGATCTTCTTTTCGCGCACAACGTCGAGATCGAAACACCGTCCGCCCCGGGCCAATTTTGCGAGAACCGGTTTGCGCAGGAGGGCTCCTGCCAATGCCGCCGGAACAGCGTGAAGTCGGGCATGGATGATATGTACGACATCGAATTCGTCGCGACGGCGCAGCATCCAGATCAAAACCTGGACACACCACGACAGGAACGACAGCATATGCCGCCCGCCCAAATACGGAGCCGCGCGCAAACGAAGGCGATGGACAGGCACCCCGTCGATGGCGGACCGTTTCGGGGTCGAGTGCGACAGTCTGGGTGCCAGAATGGTCGCGGAAACGCCGCTTTCAACCAGCACCCGAGCAAATCGTCGCGCCTGTTGTTCGCCGCCGCCATATGACTCAGGAAAATAGGTTGGGAGCACGAGCAGAACACGTATGCTGGGAAGAGCTTCGGCTCGCGGGGTCTTCATCGGATAAGCGGAGGCAACTTCTGCTTCAATCATATCAATCCGCCGGATACCGTTCCTGGAGCCAAGGCGGCCACCAAGATTACAACCCCGTCCCATGTGCAAAAAAGAAGATGCCTCTTTGGCATCTCACTGCCTTTCAGCGCATCGATCCCCTTATCGTCCAGATCGACGCACTCCACCTCATCCCCGAAATCGGCAAAGTTTGCACCGCTAACCAATCCGGCAAGGCTGCACCCGTTCATCGCGGAAGCGCCACATTTCGGACAGGAGGTGTTGTTGATACTCCCGTGCTTGCCCGATGCTGGTCAAGAGCCTCGCGGTAAATGGCATCGGTCCGCTTGCCCATCAGCTTGACGTCCCAGTTCGAAAGATCCGTCGCCGCGGCGGCACCTTGGGCGAGGCAGGCCAGTCTTGCTCGATCCTCCAGGAGGGCGGCAATGGCGTCGGCCATCGCTGCCAAATCATCCGCGGGTGTAATCACACCGTTGATACCAGGGCGGAGCACTTCGCGAAGACCTGGCAGATCGCAAGCGACGCAGGGCTTGCCACCGGCGAGATATTGCATGACCACGCGGGGCAATCCCTCCCGCATGGAACAGAGCAGGCAGAGGTCCGCGAGCGCGATCAGCCGCTCGGGGTCGTCCCGATAACCGGTAAAGACCACTTGTCGCTCGAGCCCAAGCCGCTTGGCCCGCGATTCCACGGTCGAGCGAAGCGGCCCGTCGCCCGCGAGCACAAGCACAGCGTCGGGTAACCGGACGGCGACTTTGTTGAAAGCGTCCAGAAATTCCGTGTGTCGCTTGCGTGGCTCGAAAGCCGCGATCATCAAGAGCACGGACGGGCGCGGCGCGTCTGGGGTCAAGCGCAACAAATCGCGCCAACCGTCGGGCGGACCGGCGTTGCGAAAACGATCGAGATCGAATCCGGAATGGACGACATAATGTTTGTCTGGATGTCCCACTCCCGCGCTCAAGCATAAGTCGCGGATGCCCTCGCTCACACTGATGAACGCACTGGTGACTGGCGCTGCCAGCTTTTCCAAGGCGAGATAAGTAAACCGCTCGGCGACGCCGACATTGACAAAAGGCACGATATGCACGCCATGAACGATCGCTGGAACTCCCGCCGCCCATGCGGCGAGCCGCCCGAGAATGCCTGCCTTGCTGGTGTGCGTATGCACGATGTCGGCATTCAAGGCGCGGAATCTCCGGGTGAGCGCCAACAATGCCCGCATGTCGGAGACAGGCGAAATGGACCGAGTCAGGCCCGGGACGCCAATGAGTTCCACCCGCGGGTCCACTTTAGCTATGATTTCCGGCAGGACCGTCTCGCCATGTAGCAGGGCAACATCATGCCCCCCTTGCGCGGCCCAATTGCAGGAATGGACAGTATTCTCATCAGCACCGCCATTGATGAGACGGGTAATGACATGAGCGATACGCAGTCGACGCCCCAAGTCAATCTTGCCTTCCGCGTCCTGTACTTTCATATCGCCGCACCGATCGCGCTGAATTTATCCGTTGGGTGCGTTCCCATGCCCAGCCGCGCTTTTGGTCCATGCGTCCCGATATCGGTGCTACTGCATTGGAGTGACATGCCACGCCTCGGTGGGTGCATGCCGTATGGAGATGAACCCCGAATCCTAAGTGTCCTTCTTGGGCCATGACACATGCAGTCCGTAAGGAGGGTTATTCCAACGGCTTCCAGTCGATCAGACCTAACTTGTTGGATGTAAACGTCCCAGAGAACTGCCGCTGTTACCCCGGGCACAGCGGAGTGATTATTTTGTGGTATACCTTGTACCAATACTTCTGCCTTATCGCGTTTGAACGAAATCGGATCGGAACCGGACTCGTTCAAAAAGTAGTGGAGGCAACGCTTTAAGGGACAACGCAGATAGAGCGTCGGCTGCCATCGGCGTTCGGCTCGCGGCGCGGATTGCGGGGCAGATCGATCCCATTCGGAATCGGCTTCCAATCGGTCAGATTTAGCTTGTTGGATTTATGCGTCTTAGAGACGGGTCGCTGTTACCCCGGGCACAGCGGAGCGATTTTTCTCTGATACGCTTGTGTACTTCTGCGTTTGCGCGGAACCGGACTCGTTCAAAGAAGTCAAGGCAACGCTCTAAGGACCGGGCGCTTTACCCGTCAGGGATGGGAGCCATGGGAGGGGGGGACCAGCAGCTTGCGGATCTTTCGCGTGCCCCAAAGCTACTTCTTGTCGATGTCCGCCGGCAGCTGGTTGAGGCGCGCGAGCGTGCATTCGATCAAGACATTGTCTCTTCCCTGGTCGGCGGATCCTACGGGGACTGAGTCGAGAAGCATCCTGGCTTGGTTCGCCATAGCCGGCGAGATGGCCCTCTTCATCGCGCTGGTCTATCTCCTCAGGCTTGAGAGTACTGCGCTTGTCCGCGTCCTGCTCGTTGCCCTCGCCGGCTGGTGCGTGCACTACTTCCTGCCACAGCGTTACCGGCTGCCGTTTTTCGTGCTGCTCTCGTTCGCGGCTATCGCCGCAGTTTTCGCGAACCTTGGGCCCAACTGGCACCACTGGAGATTTGAGGGCCTCATCGATGCCGCCTGGATGGTCGCCATTGGGCTCGTGCTGATCGGAATTGTCCACCTACCGATCGCTTTTGGATGGAGAGTGCTGGCGCTGGTTGGCGCCGGCTGCGGGCTCGCCGCCGCACGAATGGACTGGATTGCGATCCCGTGGACGCGCGCCGTCTGGCCCGTGCTCGCTTCAATGTTCATGTTCCGTCTCATTGTCTATGCGTACGAAATGCGGCGTGACCAGAGGATGGCGACGGTTTCGGAACGTCTCGCGTATTTTTTCATGTTGCCGAACGTGTGCTTCCCGCTCTTTCCGGTCGTAGATTTTAGAACTTTCCGTAGCAGCTACTACAATGCTGACCGGCATTATATCTATCAAACAGGTGTTCAGTGGATGTTTCGCGGCGCTATCCATTTAATATGCTACCGTATCGTGTACCAGAGGTTTGTGATCGATGCTGCGGATGTACACAGTCAGATTGAACTTTTGCAATTTATAATATGGCCATTTTTACTTTATCTGAAGGTTTCAGGAACTTTTCACATAATCACCGGGATTTTGCATTTATTTGGATTCAACCTTCCAGAAACCCACAATCTGTACTTTCTTTCCTCAAGTTTCACAGATTTCTGGCGTAGAATAAATATATACTGGAAGGACTTCATAATGAAAATTGTATACTATCCATTGTATTTTCGTTTTCGACGCTGGGGAGAGAGCGTAGCGCTGGTCAGCGCGACCCTCCTGGCGTTCCTCGCGACTTGGCTGCTGCACAACTATCAGTGGTTCTGGTTACGTGGCACCTGGGTATTCACCTGGAACGACTTCCTCTTCTGGATGATCCTGGCCGTGCTTGTGACGATCAACGCCCACTATGAAATGCGGCACGGTCGCACGCGGCGCCTGCGTGGCGGGGCACTAAGCTGGAACGGTGCGCTGCAAACTGCTGGCCGGACCATCGGCGTGTTCGTCGTCATCTCGCTCCTTTGGTCGTTTTGGAGCGCGAGCTCGGTCCCGCAATGGTTCTCGGTCTTCGAAACCGTGGGTGTGGAAGGCCCTGGCAAAACAACGCCCGCCCTCGTGCTGCTCACGGTAGCAGCTATCATTGGCGTTCCTGCCCTTGCGCTCGCGCGGGGCGCCGCCGACCGCCAATACAGTTTTCGGCGGTCGGTTGCGTCGGTCGGTGTCTGCGGGTTGATCGCGGTTTGCATCTCGCTCCCCGGGTTTCGCGATCGCCTCGGCGAGACTGTGAGTACCGCAATGGCCGACATTAGAGCGCCGAACCTCAATAGCCGCGACAACGAGAACCTGGAGCGCGGCTACTACGAGAACCTCGTCAATGTCAGCGCTTTTAACCCAGAACTGTGGATTGTCTACGGCCAACGACGAGACGAGGGATGGGTCAATTTACACAAGACGCCGCTGAGTGAGTTTACGGGTGCGCTTCCCTCGATCTATCTGCGCCCACTCTCCCAAGCAGACTATAAGGGAAAGCGGGTCCATATCAACCGCTGGGGCATGCGAGATCAGGACTACGAAAAGATTCCTGCTCCCGGCACCCTACGAATTGCAACCGTCGGCTCTTCGCACGTCTTCGGCGAGGGCGTCGCGGATGAAGAGATTTTCGAGGGCCTGTTGGAGCGGCGGCTGAATGAGCAGGCGGCCGACAGCGGGTATCGAGATTACGAGGTGCTGAACTTCGCCGTCGGGGGCTATGTTCCCCTGGACGTTCTGGCCATCACCGAGGATCGGGTGCTCGCATTCAAACCAAAGTACATTTTTTACTTCGAGCACACCGCGCTTATTCCACGAATGCTAAAGCGTCTCGCGACAGCAATCCAGAATGGCTCCGCATATCGCTACAACTTCGTGAGCGACATTGTACGCGAGAGCGGGATCGATCCCAGCGCCGACCGCGAGGTGCTTCAAAAAAAGCTCACGCCCTACGGAGAGAGACTTCTGCGTGCAATCTATTCTCGAATCGTGGAAGCTGCGAAGCGAGAAGGTGTCGGGGTCTTTTGGATCTATCTACCCAGACCAGACGAGAGGACCAGTCCCGAGCTGGAGAGGCGCCTCGCTGCCGAGGCTGGATTCAACGTTCTCGATCTTTCCAACGTGTATGACGGGCACGACTGGCGGACCCTTCTTGTAGCACCTTGGGACGATCACCCAAACGCCGCCGGCCATCGGCTCATCGCCGACAAGCTTTACGAGGTGCTGCAGCAACACCGGGATCTAATTCCCCTGAACCTTGCGGTTGCTCCGCACAAGGAGGAACAATGAACGCGATCCAGATCAGGACGATGGCCAGGGATTTCATATTGAAGGAATTCCTGCCTGGTGAAATGCCGGAGAATCTGACAGATTCAACGGAGCTGATAACTGGCGGCATTCTCGACTCGCTGGCGACGCTCAAGCTCGTTGCCTACCTGGAAAAGTCCTGCGGCATCGAAATCGCCCCCGACGAACTCGTGCCGGAGAACCTGAACTCCATCGCCCATATTGCCAATTTCGTGCAATCGAAGCAGGCGTGCACGTAGAGCCCGTCATGCCGGTCGCTATCTTGCACGAGTACTTGGAACAGAGCGCGAGGCGGTATCCCCAGACGTGCGCCGCTGTCGAGGCGAGCTCTGGGCGGCAGATCACCTACGGCGAGCTCGACGCGCTGTCGGACCAAGTCCGCGACCATCTGCGTCGGATCGGCGTCCGGCCGGCGGACCGCGTCGGCATTTGCCTTCCAAAGTCTATCGCCTCGCTCGCTGTTCTGTTCGGCATCTTGAAGGTGGGCGCGGCCTATGTGCCCGTCGACTCTCTGGCACCGCCTGCGCGTAACGCGTTCATATTTACCGACTGCGGCGTGCGCGCGATTTTCGTGGAGGCTTCCCGAGCCGAAACTTTGCGCTGTGAGTTGGCGCGCTTGGCTGCGGAACCTTGTCTCTTACCGCTCGACTGGTCCGACGGTCCCTCGCCGCTCGCGACGTACCTGGCTCGCGTAGAGGCCGGCAGCTTGGCGGTGGGGGACGAATCGGCGCGGCCGGGGCCGGACAACCTCGCTTACGTGCTTTACACTTCGGGCTCGACCGGCCAGCCGAAGGGCGTGATGCTGACGCATCGTAATGGCTCGAGCTACGTGGATTGGTGCTCCGAGATCCTCGCCCCTGACGAGAATGACCGCTTCTCCTCCCATGCGCCTTTCCACTTCGACCTGTCTATCCTCGACATCTTCGTACCGCTGAAGCACGGCGCGACCGTATTCCTCATCGGTGAGGAGCTCGGCAAGAATCCGACCCGGATGGCGTCGGTTATCGCCGAGCGGCGGTTGACCGTCTGGTATTCCACGCCCTCCGTACTCACGCTTCTGGTCGAGCACGGCGGCCTTGATGCTCGCGACGACCACGCTCTTCGGTTCATTCTATTTGCCGGCGAGGTTTTTCCGGTCAAGCATCTGCGCAGGCTAAAGGCCGTGGTCCCACGCGCACGCTACCTGAATCTCTATGGCCCAACCGAAACCAACGTCTGTACCTACTACGAAATCCCGCAGACGATCGCCGAAGACCGCTCGGCGCCGTTTCCGATCGGGCGCGCCTGCTCGCATGTTAAGGCACGCGTGATCGATGCGAATGGTCGCAACGTGCCGCGAGGCCAGGAAGGCGAGCTCGCAATCAGCGGTGCGCCCGTGATGCTGGGCTATTGGAACATGCCTGAGCGAACAAGCGCCGCTTTTCATGTCGATTCAAGCGGTCGCTGGTACCGTACCGGCGATGTAGTGATCGAAGGCGATGGCGGAGTCTACACCTTCCGCGGTCGACGCGACCGGATGGTGAAGAGACGGGGATATCGGATCGAACTCGGCGAGATCGAGACGGCGCTCTATCGCCATCCAGCGATCTCCGAGGTGGCGGCGATCGCTCGCTCGGAAGAGTCGGGCGTCTCCATAAAGGTGTTCTATGCCTCGCGCGACGGCCATGCGCTGTCGCTCATCGAGCTGAAGCGGTTCTGCGCCCACAACTTGCCGGCCTACATGGCCCCGGACTGGTTCTCGCATCAGCAGTTACTTCCCAAGACATCGACAGATAAAATCGACTACCAGCATCTGATGAGGATAGAGTAGTGGATTTCGCGCTGAACGAGGAGCAGCGTATCCTGCGCGGCCAGATCCTTCGCTTCGCGCAAGATAAGCTCAATAAAGATGTCAGGCAGCGCGACCGAGACCAAGTATTCCAGCGCGAGTTGTGGGGGGCTTGCGCGCAGATGGGCCTGACCGGCCTGCCAGTCCCCCAAGCCTACGGGGGACCCGGTCTCGATTCCCTGTCCACGGCCATTGCAATCGACGCGCTTGGCTACGGCTGCGAGGATTCCGGCTTGGTCTTCTCGATCTGCGCCCACCTTCTGGCCTGCGTGGTGCCGATTTGGAAATTCGGCACTGAAGAGCAGAAGAATCGATATCTTCCGGGGCTCTGTGATGGCACTTTGATCGCAGCCAATGCGATGAGCGAACCGGAGTCGGGCTCCGATGCATTTGCGATGCAAACCCGGGCGGAGCCTCATGGCGACGGCTTTCTAATCAACGGCACGAAGACCTTCGTGAGCAACGGGCCGGTGGCAGATGTTGCCGTCGTCTTTGCTGTCACTGACCGCGCCAAGGGGTATTTCGGCGGCATCACGAGCTTCCTCGTGGACCGCGCGCTGCCCGGCTATCTGGTCGCGCAAAAGTTCGAAAAAATGGGACTGCGGACGTCTCCGATCGGGGAGCTTGTCTTCGAGGACGTATTTGTTTCGAAGGACGCTGTTCTCGGTGGAGTAGGCGGCGGCTCCAGGCTGTTTGCTCATAGCATGGACTGGGAGCGGGCGTGCCTATTCGCCAGTCATGTAGGCACCATGGAGCGGCTTCTGGAAAAGGCAGTGGCCTATACGCGCACCCGACGTCAGTCCGGCCAGGCAATCTCCAAGCACCAGGCGGTCGCCCATAAGATTGCCGACATGAAGATGCAAGTGGAGGCGGCCCGACTGCTCGTCTACAAGGCGGCGTGGGGCCTTGAGCGCTCCCAGTCCGTATCCCTTGACGCCGCCGTTTCGAAGCTCTTTGTGAGCGAATCGCTAGTTCGCACGACGCTCGATGTCGTCCAGGTCTTCGGCGGCTATGGTTTCTTGAGCGAATTCGACGTCGAACGTGCCGTGCGTGATGCCATCGGCAGCAAACTCTATTCCGGAACTTCGGAGATACAGCGCAACATTATTGCTGGTTGGCTGGGGCTTTGATGACGGCTGTGGTCAGAATCTTTCCGGTGAAGGGCGGCGTAAGCTGTCGTTGGGCCCTGCCCTCAGTTCGCGAAAAAGGGCGCTCGATTTTGGTGAGGCAACCGGAGAGTGGTACTATCACAACCCACGGAGCCACCACGGCGGAGGGCGCTTTTATTGTTCGACTTGGGTGCGTCTGCCCAAGCCCGTGGTCTCCGAACTTGCGGCTCAAAGGCGAAGAACTAGACCAGTGTTTCATGGCTACGTTCCTCACGCCGCGATTTGTGCCTACTTGACCGAAATGGACGTTGTACTCGCGCCCTATCTTAGAGATGTAGAGGGCCAGGGCGGCGGTCGAAATATCGCTGAGGGAATGTCGCCGCTCAAGCTCTTCGAATATATGGCGCATGGCTAACCCACAGTGTCCTCGGACCTGTCAGCTATCCGAAAAGTTTTGAGGGATAGCGTCAACAGCGTTCTGGTGTCGCCAGACAACCCATCCGACTGGGTCAAAGCTCTTCAGCGCCTGCGCGAAAACAAGGCGCTTCGGGATCAGATTGGTCAGCAGGCGAAGGCAGACTTTCTGTCTAGGTACAGCCGCATCGCACGTGCAACCAACATTCTAGAGGAAATCAAGGGCCGGATGCCGTCGAGCGGAAGCTCATAGGACTGCACAATTTCTCTTGTTGAAGGCGGCTGCGCCGCCAGCAAGCCTGCTTTCCGTTCGCCGCAATGAGCCCGTGGTCCGTCCTGAACCGTGGAATGGCAAGATCCGACTGCCCCCGGCTTTTTGCTGAGATTCCGTCATGTGTTGCTCCGACCATCTCCCCGCGTCGCGTTGATTTTCGCATTGAGCTAAATTTAGCCTGCGAGATGCGCCACTGTCCGGCGACTGAACCGGCGCGAACCCGATTGTGAGGCTCGATGTACTCGCTGGCGGCGGGATCGCCCGAAGCATCAGAATCAAAATTATCCGGTCAATCAGTCGGAAGATGGAAATACATACATCCATTTAGCTCAATGAGAAGCTGCTATACATCAATAGACATTGCGATCCGAAAACACCAGTAAAGCAGTTTTCCAAATTATCTTAAGATCGAGAAGCATGCTCCAGGATTTTATATACCAGAGGTCATGCTCAACGCGTTTTTCCATCCTCCAGAGCTCCTTCGTTTCCCCTCGAAAGCCATTGATCTGAGCCCAGCCTGTCAAACCGGGTTTTACATGATGGCGATAAGCATAGCTCGCAATGATCACACTATAGGTATCGTCATGAGCGACGGCGTGAGGTCGGGGCCCAACCAGGGACATCTCCCCCCGAAGCACGTTGAATAATTGCGGCAGCTCGTCGATGTTTGACCGGCGCAATATTCGGCCAAGTCGGGTAACCCGCGCATCATTACGCTGAGCCTGGCGAATTTGTGTACCGTTCTCCTGCACCGTCATCGATCGGAATTTGTAAATATTGAACGGCTTACCACCAAAACCTCGTCGCATCTGCCGGAACAGCACAGGGCGACCGCTCTCGAGCGCTATGGCACATGCGGCCAAGGCCATCAACGGACACAGGAACAGTAGGAGCAGGGATGCAACAGCAATGTCGAACAACCGCTTCAGCAGGCGTTCGGCAGGCCTCAAAGGCACACGCTGGACTTCGAAGGCCCGCTGCCAGCCGGTGTGCAGCGGGCATCCAGCCAGAATTCTATCTATATAGGCGTCGGCGAAAAGATAGATCGGCAGGGGGAGGCGGGACATTTCCTCCAGGATGCGTTCGATCAACTTCCGCTGGTCCCAAGAGCAAAAGAGATAAACTGTCCCATACGAGCCACTACGGAATGCAGCCTGTGCAGCTGCGACGGCGGCATGCACCGATCGTGCTGCGGTCGTGCCATCATCGTTCTCGATATTCGAAACACCACAAACCGCGATGCCCTGTTGCCTGAGCTTGCCGATTATCCCCTGTTCCTTTCCAGGAACGCCAGAGTAAAACAGATAAACTGTGCGCAACACGAGTTTCTCAGCCGCCAGAAGCCGTTTCAGCCCACGCGCTAGAACCGCGTGGCCAGGCAGCAGGATTGGGAATCCGACCGCAAACGCCAGCGTCAAGGAGCCGCGCGAGAACGTCGACGTCGTCTTCGTGAGAAAGGCGAGCCAGAGAATTGAAAAGAAAACAAACAGCCAGCCGCTGAAGAGTGTTTTGATCCTGCAGTGATCGTCCAGGATGCCACTAACCGTGTAGGCGCCCCTGGCGGTCATGAATGCGACCAGCAACAGACCGGCGGTAACACTTAGGCAGATCGAATCCCAGATATCTGGCGGCCTCACGCCGAAGGCCCTATGGTAGAGCTCAATTGACGCAAGAAGTATTGTCTGTCCAAGGAGGAAATCAGCAGTTGCGAGAAACACGCAAACTGCTCCCACGGGAAGCCGTAGCGGCTCTACGCTCCGCTTCCAGAGCGCACGCGACGCCTCGGTTGGTGCATGCCGCATGAAGACGACCCCCCGAATCCTGTTGCATCCCTTCTCCTTCTTGGCTCATGGCACACGCCATCCCATAAGGAGGGGGGTTATCCCAACGGCTTCCAGTCGGTTAGATTTGATTTAAATGTCTCAGAGACATGCCGCTGTTACCCCGGGCACAGACGAGTCGCTATTTTATCGTATCCTAATGTGCTAATATTTTCTGCCTTGACGCGTTTTGCGCGAGAACGGACTGGAGGTCGGACTCGTTCAACGAGGTGGTCAAGGCAATGCTCTTGGGGGCTGGGGCGCTTACCCTATCAGGGAGGGAGAGGGAGCCATGGCAGAAAATGGCGCTGAGGTTCGGGTCAAACAGCTGAACAAAATACG
Source organism: Mesorhizobium sp. WSM4840 (assembly GCF_055811755.1). Classification (NCBI taxonomy): domain Bacteria; kingdom Pseudomonadati; phylum Pseudomonadota; class Alphaproteobacteria; order Hyphomicrobiales; family Phyllobacteriaceae; genus Mesorhizobium; species Mesorhizobium sp. WSM4840. Next base: position 130,430 of record NZ_JBVVQD010000003.1, on the reverse strand, counting down.
CTTATTTCGGCAATTTGGGCAAGATACTCTTAGTGAAATGGCGAAAGCAGCCATCCTAAGGAGGGTTCCAAAGAATAAAGTCTTAACTCACCTTGGGGACATACCGCGTTATATTTACTACATAATTCACGGAAAAGTTCGTCTTAGTGTTCCCCTCTCAGACGGCCGAGAATTCATCTTTTCTGATCTCGGTCCCGGTGACACTTTCGACTTGACTAGATTGTTCATCGCGCGACACAGTAACATGAACGCTGCGTCAGTCGTGGACAGCGATTTGCTCCAAATCGAAGCAGCTTTCATGGCTAGTGTCTTCGACAAGCACCCAGATCTCGCACTGAAGGTGATCCCGTACTTATGCCAAGCAACGCACGACGCGCAAGAGCGAGTGATCCACAGTGCGTCCAGTGCCCTATCCATTCGATTGGCGAGCACGCTCTTGCGATTGACTGAGACCCCGCACAGCACGGCTACCGTGAATGGAGCTCTGAGCATCCACATTTCGCAGACCGACCTCGCGGCAATGATCCCGGCGTCTCGAGCGAAAGTGAATCGTTGCCTGAGAGAATGGGAACGGCGGGATCTGACCCAATACGACCACGGCTCGCTGACAATTCTCAATCGCACCGCATTAGAGTCTGTTGCTCTTGGCTACTCGCGTTTGATCGTTCAATGATGCCTTTCCCGTGTGCTCGGGCATCTCCACGCCATCCTCCGGGAAGATAATGAACCGGAAGTGGTGCCGGTCGTGCTCGGATCGCTCGGTAAAGTCCTTTACGTCGGCGTCGTAGGTCGCCGCACCGGACACTGCCGGCGAGATGGCAACGCACTCGCGCAGCCCCGAGCATCCCCAGGACCCTCGGCTCCCGGTGGAGTTGGAGCACCGCCAGACCGGCCGGCGCAACCTCCTGGCCCAGATGCGGCTCGGCAGCTTGCGAAATGAAGCAGCTAAGGGTCGACTGTTTGCCCAAGCGGTCAGCTTGCCGCCGGAACGCGTCGGGAAAGAGTTATGGCCTAGCGTCACGGGCCGCCCAGCCAGCTACCGCGAGCGACCGGTAATCGCCGGCGCTTTTTTGTACCCCCGAGATTGGACGATGGCACGCAGAAAGAGCACCGCCTTCTTGCTGCGCGCGGTGCGACTTTGCTGTTGGGGAATCCGGGATTATTATCGGCCGCCCAATTACCTCACGTCGGGGGAAGAATGGATCTGCAAGCCTTCAGAGATTCGATCGCGAAATCACAGCCGCCCGCCGGCTTGAGTCCAGCCCTGGAGGCGCTTTGGTGGGATGCAAAGGGCGATTGGGATAAGGCGCACGAACGTGCGCAGCTGCGCGACGATACTGCGGGTATGCGCGTGCATGCCTACCTGCATCGCAAGGAAGGCGATCAATCGAATGCGGAATATTGGTATCGTCGCTGCGACGCCGCGCCGTCGACCTTGACGCTTGAACAGGAATGGCAAGAGTTGGCGCGTTCACTTTTGCGGCAAAGCTGACGCCTTCCGCATGCCAGGTCTGGTTTTGGCCGCGATCCGTCGTCGTATCCACGTTTTCCCACGATGCTACCGCCTATCGACGATTCTGGGTTTGCAGGCCTGGGCGAGGGCAGGGGCTACACTAGCTCCTGACTTTGATCAGCAAGCGGCACGGCGAGCTCGGCATCTGCGGCTCGGCCGCCGCAGCGGCGCGAAAAGGATCGTGGATCGCTCGCTGTGCAAATTGAAACTCGCGATGTGAGGAGTTCGCCATGTTTCGTACGATTGCGTCGGCGCTGTTCGCCGCGCTGCTCTGCTCGGTGGCCTCGCGTGCCGCCTCGGAGGAGGTCCGCTACTATCCCGTTCCGGAGGGCGCCGGCCCGCACGATGTCGCTCCGGCGCCGGATGGGTCCGTATGGTACACCGCCCAGGGACAAGGCGCGCTTGGGCGGCTCGATCCTGATACAGGCGCGGTCAAGCACATCGCCCTTGGCGACGGCTCGGCGCCGCACGGCGTGATCGTTGGTCCCGACGGCGCCGCCTGGGTGACCGACAGCGGCCTCAACGCCATCGTGCGCGTCGATCCTGAGACGGAAGCGGTGAAGGCCTTTCCGCTCCCCGAGGGGCACGGCTACGCGAACCTCAATACCGGTTCCTTCGACAAGGACGGGAGGCTCTGGTTCACTGGGCAGGAGGGCATTTACGGCAAGCTCGATCCGGCGAGCGGCATGGTCGAAGTTTGGAACGCGCCCCGTGGTCGCGGCCCCTACGGGATCACGACCACACCGTCCGGTGAGGTCTACTACGCCTCGCTCGCCGGCAACCACATCGCCCGGATCGATCTTTCGACCGGCGAGGCTTCCCCAATCGACCCGCCGACCGCGGATCAGGGCGCCCGCCGCGTCTGGTCGGATTCCAAAGGCCGCATCTGGGTCAGCGAATGGAGAACCGGCCAGGTTAGCGTCTTCGATCCGGCAGCGAATGATTGGCGCAGTTGGAAGCTGCCCGGAGGCGAGCCACAGGCCTATGCCGTCTATGTCGATGAATGCGACAAGGTCTGGCTCACCGATTTCAGCGCTAACGCCATCGTCCGCTTCGACCCGGAAACGCAGACCTTCGCGAGCTTCCCGTCCGACCGCGACAATGCCAACGTGCGTCAGATCAACGGTCGCTCCGGCGAGGTATGGGGCGCGGAGTCTGGTACCGACCGCCTTGTCGTGATCGAGACCGAAACGGGAAGATAAAAGCAAAGAGGTCGAGGCAACGACGAAGGGCAATTGCGCGAAGAGACCGCATGTCAGCGACTGTCTTTTGACATCGCGTAGGGAGATGCCGCTCTACACGAAGAGAAAATCGCTGTTCGAGATGCTTGCAACGAGGACACCGTTTAGTGAAAGCATGTCACTGTCGGAGAAGACGACCAGCGTGTCGCTCCCGACCTGCCGGAGTTCGCTGTAGTTTTGATATCCTGAAATCTCCAGGAGATCATCGCCAGAAAGGTCGAAGTCGGTGATGGTGTCGTGGCCATGGCCGGCGGCGAAGACGAACCTGTCGTTTCCCGTTCCACCGGTGAGGATATCGGTGCCAAGACCACCGACGAGCCGGTCCGACCCGCCTCGGCCGTCCAGCCGATCCGCGCCGCCGAGGCCTTCGAGCGTGTTCGCTGCGCCGTTGCCCACCATGGTGTTGGCGAGCCCGTTGCCTTTTCCCGCCAGATTGGCAGCCGACCTCAGGAAGAGGTTTTCGACGTTGTCGGCCAGGGTCCAGTTTGTATAAGCGTGCGTCTCGTCGAAGCCGCCATTGGTCTCTTCGATGGTTTTGTCACCGGCATTGTCGACATAGTAGACGTCATCACCCGCGCCGCCGACATGCGTGTCGGCGCCCGCTTTTCCGTTCAAGATGTCGCTGCCGTCCATTCCATAAATGACGTCCGCACCGGAACCGCCGGTAAGCGTATTGTTGCCGTCGTCCCCTACGATTGACCCCGGCGGCGGCTCGTCGAGTGGATCGATCCAGACGAAATCCGAACTGCTCAAGGAGGCGCTGGTTACGTCTTTCAGGCGAACAGTGTCACTGTCGGAAAAGACGACCAGCGTGTCGCTCCCGACCTGCCGGAGTTCGCTGTAGCTCTGGTAGCCTGAAATCTCCAGGAGATCATCGCCGGAAAGGTCGAAGTCGGTGATGGTGTCGTGGCCATGGCCGGCGGCGAAGACGAAGCTGTCGTTTCCCGTTCCGCCGGTGAGGATATCGGCGCCGAGGCCACCGGCGAGTCGGTCCGACCCGCCTCGGCCGTCCAGCCGATCTGCGCCGCCGAGGCCTTCGAGCGTGTTCGCTCCGCCGTTGCCCACCATGGTGTTGGCGAGCCCGTTGCCTTTTGCCGCCAGATTGGCAGCCGACCTCAGGAAGAGGTTTTCGACGTTGTCGGCCAGGGTCCAATTTGTATAAGCATGCGTTTCGTCAATGCCGCCATTGGCCGCCTCGATGGTTTTGTCACCGGCGTTGTCGACATAGTAGACGTCATTACCCGCGCCGCCGACAAGCGTGTCGGCGCCGACCCCGCCGATGAGTTGGTCGGAGCCGCCGCGGCCCTCCAGCAAATCATCGCCCGCCAGCCCATCCAGCACGTTGGCTCCCTCGTTTCCGCCGAGTTGGTCGGCAAAGGAAGACCCTGTAAGATTTTCAATGCCGGTGAAGGTATCGCGGTCTCTTCCGATGCCGGTTCCGTCCAGCCTGAAGTGTTCCTCCAGGGCATCTATCCAATGCGCGGCGATTTTCGCATAGCCATCGGCAGTCGGATGCAGTCCGCTGTCAAGCGGCGGTGCTGTGATGTCATCTGGTGTCAGATCACGCATGTCGACAAAGATGACCTTATGCCCTTGGGCGGCCAGTTCAGAGATCAGACCGGGCATTGCATCGTTATACGCATCGACACGGTCTGCACGCGCTTGTGACTGTTGGCCGACGCGAACGGGAGGCAAGGATCCGACGAAGACGGTTAAAGCGGGATCGCTGGAGGTCAGGCTGAGCAAAAGGGTGCGCAGATCCTTCAGCATCGTTGGCACGCTATCGGTCGAGCTGTCATTTGTTCCGGCGATCAGCAGCACGGCGTCGGGTTTCGTCGCTGCCACAACATCGTTGTCGATGCCGTTCAGTTGATTGAGCGTCCAGTTGCGGTGACCTTCGTGATCCCGATCGCCCATGCTGGCGGGGCCGTTGGACGAGGAACCGACGAAGTCGATCTTCACATTGAGTGCGTCCAACTGTTCCAGCATAAACTTCCGATATCCGCCGCTTTCGGTATCGGAAGAGCTCGCGATCACTCCATATGTAATGGAATCGCCCAGCGGCAGTATCTTCAGCAACTTGTAAGCATGACCGGAAGCCAAATCGGCGATGACTCCACGGGACGAAGCGCCGTAAGTGACTGCGTCCGAACCGGCACCGCCGGCGAAAGCGTCTGGACGGCTGCTATCATAGAACACCGTCATAGTGTTTTCTCCACCTGGCAAAGCTTCTCGCGGGCATCACCGCCCAGGCCGCGCAGCAGAAAGGCTCGAGATCGTCATAGCTGATCGGCCAGTCGAGACCGATGCCGCAGAGGCCTTTCAGCCTGAAGTCGTTAGTATGGAACGGCGGCTTCTGCCCGAACCCGCAGTCGGTTCCGCCTGTCAGGCCGATCGTGTAATTCCACGGTCTGCCGGAGTAGCTGTCCTCGTCCCGGATACTGCTGTCTGCGCCTCGTTCGAGCTGCCGATCATGCGTGTTGTGGCGCCCCCATTCGAGGACGAGAACACGAGCTTTCCTCCGTCCGACGAACGGGTGCAGGAAAAACGCTGAATCGAAGCCAGCGCCGATCACGACGATATCATGGTGCTCGTTGGCGACCTGTTTGGCCCGGGTGTCGAGTACCACTGTCCATGGCCCCTGCAGCCACTGATACCTGCACCCGACGCCGATGCGATCGGTTTCCTGCAGGTCAGCGAGACAAATCCAATGTTGCATCGCACTCTTAGGCACTGCTACATAATATTTGCCACTACTTTGGGTAGTTAGGCAACATTTTTTTGAGCCTCCGATACCCTGGCTCAACACCGGGCATGGTGACGAGGGCTGGGCGATCGCTGTTGCTGTTATTGGACTTAAATTGCGACAGATCGGCAATTTAACGCGGGCATTCATCGATAATTGGTGCAATTGCGCGCGCGCATTGAGCCAGGGACATCTTGAACTTTCGTCGTTGCCTGTGCGTTTAGGTTGTAGTACGCGTCCTGTTGCAGTGCAGCAATATGCCGGCGACAATGTGCGGCCGCGTGAGGGCTCATCCCGTCACCGGAAAGGTGAGCACCGAAAACCGAATAGGTGAGATGAAAATTCCGGAAGACGGGAGAAGCATTGGATGAGCATCGGAGCGGGCAGCGCCCGGCGTTGGCCGTCAGTCGGCATCGAGCGTTCACCCGTTGAGCGCTGTGTCCTTGCAGCCCTTCTTTTTTTCCCGTTCCTGTGCGGGGTCGTTCCGATCCTGTTGTACGAGAAGGCAGCATCCCGCGTGGCGTGGCACGATCCTGCCCTCGCCACGGTAAGCGCCATCGGGTTGGCTCTACTTTGCTGCCTTTTTGCATTCGTGCGCTATCCCGCCGAGGCGCGGGCTGCGCGAATTATCGTCGTCGGCCTGACGATAACGCTGGGCCTCTTCAGCTTCGGGCTTGGAGACGAACTCGGCATCGCCGACGCAGCTCGCGCCGACGCGTTGGGCAATGTACTCATCTATTCTCGCCTGATCGCGCTAGCGGCGGCCTGTTTTTCGATCCTGCGGCCATCCTTCGCCATTTTCCCGATGATCTATTTCGCATTCCACAAGGATGTCACACGGGCAGTTTCCGGTGCTGAGGAACTGGGCCGCAACGACTATGCGCCGTTGATTGAGACCGGTCTCTTCCTGGCCTGTGGCCTGTTGGCCCTTAGCCTGCTGCAGAGTTTGAGCCGGCTGAAGCTCTTCACCAGGAACCTGCCCAGCCTCAACGAACTCGGAACCAGGGATTTCGCGGCCCAAGCTGCCGGCATACTGCTGCTTGCCGGGATCGGCGCCCATTTTGGCAACTACTTCATGTCCGGGATGGCGAAGGTCACGCTTGACGGAGGGCCGATGAGCTGGATCCTGGAGAACCCGACCAGTTCCATCATGCTGGCTGGGTACGGGTTAGGCGCGGCCCCGTTGGGCTTTTCCGAATCCCTGCTCGCTCTTGCTTATGAAGCAGTCAGGGCGGTCCAGATTCCGATGAATGTCGTTATCCTTGCTGCGCAGCTTCTATGCTTTCTCGCGTTTTTGCGCCGGCGATGGCTCATCGGCCTGACCGCGTTCTTCGATCTCATGCATATCGGGATATTCCTTCTGAGCGGCGCTCTTTTTCTGCACTGGATCATCTTGAACGGTCTGATCGTTGCGGCTCTGACGAGAATGAAGGAAAAATCGTTTTCTACAATTGCCGTCGTAACCGGGATTGTTGTCACCATATTCGGCCACGCGGTCTTTTATAACGCGCGGCTCGGCTGGTACGATTCAAGGCAAATCCGGCAAGCACATTTCGAGGCGCTGACGAAAGAAGGTGACTGGGTGCGGGTCGCACCGAGCTTTTTCCGCGACGCCTCCTATCTGCTCTATGGCCGTCACTTCGGCTATCAGGAATATCGTCATGAATCCGGCCACGTTCCGACCTCAGCTTGGGGCCAGATCGGGATAAGGCAGGTGAAGCCAAAGTCTTCGGAAGTTGCCTCGTCCAACTATGAGGTCATGAAGCTTACCAAAGAGTGCGCCTATCCAGTCGAACTGCCAATCACGCCGCCTGACTACGATGCAACCCGCCCGGCGCTGTTTATTCTTGGGCAGCACAATCGCGCCAGGAACTTGGCGAACTCGGCTATTCCGGTTGATTACAACCTCTATCCCCACCATCATTATTCCATGCCATTCCTGCACCGCGCTTTTGAGGCGTTGGAGCCTCGCGACATCGTGGCGTATCGATACCTGGTCGATACCGTCTGCCTGGATGTCGCAGACGGCAAGGTTGTGCGGCGGCTCATGACCCAGACATTGGGGCCCAGAATCGATGTCCGCCAGTGAATCCGGAGAGGGCGTCGCGATCGTTCATGACGGCGAATGCCCGTTCTGCAGCCAGTACGTCAAGATGGTCAGGCTTCGTCAGGCCTTCGGACATGTTCGACTGATCGATGCCCGGTCCAGTGATCCAAAGGCTCTGGAGGCGCGCGACCGTTTTGATCTCGACGACGGCATGGCCGAGATGCGTGCAACCTTGCCGTTTGAATCGGTCGGCGGCGACGAGCACAGAGCCAACAGCGGAGTTTAGTGCGCGAGTTCCGACTATAAGGCAGCACCCAGTTTCCACTCTCGCAATCCTTGCTCCTGACGCTGGTCCAAGATCGCAACGGAAGTTCAATTTCTTTCCCTGTACAGCCCGTCATAATAATAAGGGTGGGCGGCGGCATTACCAGCATGTCTCGAGGAGGAGATAAAAATGCGGCTCGATAGGTGTTTTAATTTTGCAGGTAAGGTTTCATCGGCGCTTTCTGCCGCAGCAGGAAGGAAACGGCGTCTGCGTCAGACCATGGTGATATGTGCGGCTGTGGCGGCCGGTTCCGCGATCGCAGGTTTTTCGGCACAGGGCACCGAAAGGGGAGCCTGGATCACCACTTGGGCTGCCACACCGGCTCCGCGCTGGTCGGATGATGTTCCTGCGCCTTTCGGAGTGCCGGAGGTATTGGAGAATCAGACCGTCCGCCAAGTTGCCCGCATCAGCGTTGGCGGCAATAGCGTCCGGGTCGTCCTATCGAATGCTTTCGGCGCTAGGCCGCTGACTATCGGCGCCGGCAGCGTGGGAATAGCAGGCAAGGACGGCGACGTCGATCAGGCGACGCTGAAGCCCATCACCTGGGGCGGCAAGAGTTCTGTGGTCATTCCGCCGGGAGCCCCGATCCTCAGCGACCCCGTCGCCCTCCCGGCAGAAGCGCTTTCCGAAATCTCGGTCAGCATCTTCCTGCCGAAGAAGACGGCGCTCTCGTCGGTGCATTGGGATGGTGTGCAGACCGCCTACATCTCCGGCCCGGGCAATTTCACAAACGACGCGGCGTTCAAGGCTGACAGCACGCTCAAATCGCGCCTTTTTCTGAGCGATATATGGGTCGACGCCGCACCGGAATCGCAGGCGGTCGTGTTTTTCGGCGATTCCATCACAGATGGGAATTGCTCGACCCCCGACGCCAACAATCGCTGGCCAGACCATATCGCCAGGCGATTGCAGGAGGCCAACCGCAAGGTCGCGGTGGTTAACGAAGCTTTTTCGGGCAATCGGGTGTTGACCGACGGTATGGGTGTCAATGCTCTGGCACGTTTCGATTCTGATATCCTGAGCCATCCCAAAGTCTCGACCGTCGTCGTAATGATGGGCATCAACGATATCGGCTGGCCCGGCGAAAATGCAATTACGCCGGACGACAAGCAACCGACCGCCGAAGAGATTATCACCGGATACAAACAGCTCATCGACCGCGCGCATGCCCATGGCGTACGCATTGTCGGCGCGACGTTGACTCCTTTCGCCGACACCTTCAAAGGGCTTCCTACCGAGGGTTACTACACACCCGAGAAGGAAAAGATACGCGTCGCTGTGAACGAATGGATCCGCACCGGCGGTGGCTTCGATGGCGTGATCGACTTCGACAAGGTGATGGAAGACCCGGCCAAGCCTGGATACCTGCGCGACGGCTACGACTGCGGCGATAACCTCCATCCCAACGACGCTGGATACAAGGCGATGGCGGACGCGGTCGATCTCGACGTCCTTTTGGGTCCAGCCAAATAGGTCGCTGCTGACCTTGCCGCCCTGCTTAGGCATTGCGGCAAGGTCGGTTCGAGCATGCCTCAAGTGAGCCCGAGCCGGACAAGATGGCGTACGACCGGTGAGAACATTTCCTGACCGATGTAAGCTCCGGTGTTCGTATTTTCGAAGAGTGGGCTGGCGACGGCCGCATCCTCGACCACGGGAATACCTGCCTGGCGTGCTTGAGCCATCATCTCGTCGGCCGCTCGGCCCTGGCCCTTGCCGACGACCGTCGGCACCGGCGTTTCACCCTTGACGTAACGCAACGCCACTGCGCGGTCGCCAGCCACGAAGACGATGACCGCGTTTTTCACGCCCAGCTTCGCAGGTTGCATCACGGTCTCACGCCGCTGTCGCTGCTGTTCATGCCGAATCAACGGGTCGCCTTCGAGGTCCTTGTGTTCGCGCTTGTATTCAGTTGTCGTCATGCGCATGTCGCGCAGGAACAGCCAGCGCTGAATGGGAACATCGATCACGCCGATGACGACAAAGGCCAGGGCGGCGGCAATTCCAAGTGGTGTCAGCACCGCCTTGATGATCGGCTCCAGGCATGACGGAGCGCATCCTGGAGCATCGAAGAGCGGCTGCAGCCACGCGATCAAAATGAATGCGAAGAGGCTGGCCAGCAATACCACCTTGGCCAGGCCTTTGGTGAACTCGATGACGTTGCGCAGCGACAGGGTCTTCTGAAGGCCCTTGGCCGGGTTTATGTGATCGAATTGCGGCTTGAGCGGCTCAAACGAGAAGACCGGCCCGAACGTCCCCAGCATGCCGAAGGCCACGGCGAGAACGACAACGATTCCGACGAGCGGCAAAGTGGCAAGCGTCAGCAATGACAACGAATGGCGGATGGCCCGCTGGCTGATTTCCCCGAACGAATCGCCGGGGGCGGTCACGGTCTGCACGAGTTCCGAAAGGTGCTCGACGAGCGTTGGCCAGGCAAAATAAAGATAGCCAAGCGCTGCGAAAAGCGTGAAGCCGGAGCCCAGGTCGCGGCTTTGCGAAACCTGGCCTTTCCGGCGAGCGTCGCGAAGCTTCTTGTCGGACGCCGGTAGTTTCTTTTCCTCAGCTTCTTCGGCCATGTTGCAATCTTATCGCACTGTTGTGGTTCCAGTCGGCCAAGGCCGTGTGTAAGGTGCGGCGGGCTTGAATACGGAGAGGTGGATATGCGGCTGCACGTCGTGTTCTTGCCCGTCGTCGCCATGCTGGCGGCGGCCGGTTGTCAGACGACCAAAACCGACACCGAGCAGGCAAAGGCGCAAGGCCCGTCGTCGCAATCGGAGCGTCTGATCAAGCTTGCGGACGATATACATGCGCAGGGAGACAGTGGGACCGCAATCGCGCTCTACCAGCGCGCGGCAGCGATGCCGGATGCCAAGCCGAGCGCCTTCGTCAAGGCGGGCGAGGCCTATATGCGAGCCGGCTATCCCGCCGAGGCGGCCAGAGCCTATCAGGCCGCGCTCGCAAAAGCGCCCAATGACGGAGGGGCAATGCTCGGGCTTGGCTCGGCGATGATGGAAACGGGCGATATCGATGCCGGCATGCGCGCGCTCGCGCAGGCCGCGCCGCTGGTCAATACTAGCAGCGCCTACAATCGGTTGGGCGTGGCGCAGACATTCGCCGGTCAGACGGCGGAGGCGCAGACCACTTTTGCTCAGGCGTTGAAACTTGCGCCGGGGGATCTCGACGTCGAGAGCAACATGGCGTTGGCCGCAGCGCTCGAAGGCAATTCCACCACAGCACTCCCGCTGGTCCAGAAGATCTCCGCCGCACCCAATGCGCAGTTGCATCACAAGCGCAACGTCGTGGTGGTCTACGGACTTCTTGGCCAGGCCGATCAGGTCAGGGCCTCGCCGCCGATCGGCCTGGCGACCAAGGAGGTGAATACCTTGCTTGCGCGTGCCAGAACCATCCGGTCGAAGGGCAGCACACAGGCCAGGGCGAAAGCGCTCGGCTCTATCCTCGGCTAGCGCAGCGAACCGGAACGCGCGAAGCCGATTTGGGTCGAGCCCGACGCCAAAACAACCGGATAAAGTAGTGCACCGCGGGCAAGGCCGCATCGGCTCACTCGACCGGGAGCGTTGTTTGCGGCGTCAGCGGCCCGCTATTGGCTCCACCCATGGGAGCCTCTTCGCCATTGAGGTAGCGCCGGGCGGCATTTGCAGTCGGTGCGGCCGCCGCCGCCCCCATGCGCCGGCCCTCGACGAGGTCACGCTGGCTTTCGGCCATGCGTTGAAGGTTGTAGGCGTTGGCGCAACCGGACGGCAGGTGGGAGCCGACGCCGGAGACGATCGTCAGATCGGTCGCAGCGGCAGAACGGTCGTCATCGGCCGGTTCGTTCAGACATGCATTTGGAGCAAGCACGGAGCCGCCGACGCCCTTCTCGGAACCGCCGGTGTCGGTTGAAACATAGCTGTAGCCGGGAGAATAGTCCTGCGGCTGTTGCGGGTTCGCGCAGCCGACCAGAAGCAGCGCTGGAAGAACAGAGCACAAAGCGATGCGAAATGTCATGTTCCGTTCCCCACTACTTGATGATCAGGCCCATCGCCGATGCGTCATTGGCGCGCTTCCTGTGCCGCTTGGCTGCCGGACGATCGAGCGGCGTGGCGAGACTGTCGCGCACCGGCTCGACCAGATAAGGCGTGATCAGGATCACCAGTTCCGTCTCTTCGCGCTGGAAACGCTGTGACTGGAAAAGCGGGCCAAGGACCGGCACATCGCCGAGAACCGGAAACTTTTCCAGATTACGCGACGTCCGCTGCTGGAAAAGACCGGCGATCGCAAAGGTCTGGCCGCTCGCCACTTCGACCGTGGTATCGGCCCTGCGCACGACGAAACTCGGCATGGCGAAGCCATTGGCGCTTACTGAGCCTGCTTCCGACAAGGAACTGACTTCCGGCTGAACATGGAGCGCAATACGATTGCGGCCGATCAGCGTAGGGGTGAACCCGAGGGAAACGCCGAAGGGCTTGTATTGAACGGTAACGACGTCAGTTCCTTGCGGAATCGGAACCGGAATTTCGCCGCCGGCAAGAAAGCTTGCGGTCTGACCGGTCATCGCCGTCAGGTTCGGTTCGGCCAGTATCTTGACGATGCCGTTGCGTTGCAGCGCTTCGATGAGAATGTCGAAGTTGATGCCATGCGTCTGGTCCATGTTCAAACCGAAATTACCGGTGCCGGAGGGCACACCATTGTCCTGGAACATGTTGAATTCGAAGCCGCCGCTCCTGTACCCGACAGACCAATCGACGCCGTACGACTGCAGTTCAGTGCGTGAGACTTCGGCGAAGCGGACCCGGATGTTGACCTGCTGCGACCCCTGCACGGTCATGTCGTTCAGCGGCGGCTGATCCGGCGGCGAGAACGTACGGGCGATGTTGTCGACATCCGTTGCCTCTTCGACGCCTCGTGCCTCGCCGGTCGCAACAATGCGGGTTCCGAAAATGGAGAGATTTGTCGCCGAGTTCGGCTGCATTGCGTCTTTCGCTTCGTTGGCAGGCGTGACATCGGGGGTGACGCGGAACTGGGCCGTTGCCTCGACCCGCTCATCGGCTGTGATTGCAATGAGGTTGGTCAGGCCGGGCTTTAGGCCGAAGACATAGACCATTCCCGGCGACACGACCTGAAGGTCCGCGATCGTGGTGTCCGCGATCAGGACGGATTCGACGGGTTCATTGAAGCGCAGCAGGCGTCCTTGCCCGACCGGCAGGTCGACCGTTGGCTTGCTCGGCAATGGCGACATGTCCTGTGCCATCGTGTCGGCAAGTGTGAACAAAAGCGCCAGCAAGACGCCAACCGTCGCGATAGCGAGCCAGCGCATCCGCCCGGCGAAACTGGCGGATCGAACGCCTGCTGCGGTATCGTGGATTGTCATGCCGTTCCCGTCTTGAGCATGTAGTTCCCCCAACTGTCCCTATCCGTCCGGCCGGCGTCATGAGGCTGCCTCTTGTCCGGCTTTCGCCGCAGCCGATGGCAGCGACTGCGAGGCATTGCGTTCCATGCTCGAGCGCCCGGCTATCGTGGCCAATGGCTGGACGTTGAATTCCTGTGCGAGTTCCTGGAAGGACAGAACCGGGAGTTCAATGGCATTGTGCGTGAGCAGGCTTCGCATGTGACGGCGTACATCCATCGCCGCAAGGACGATCGGTGAGACATCGGTGGCGTGCTGCGACAAGGCGCGTTCGATTTCGGTGACCAAAGCCTGCGCAGCGTTATCCGAAAGGTTCAGGAACGTGCCGGTCGATGTGCTTTGCACCGCGTTTCGCAGGATATCCTCGGCCGAGCGCTGCAGAACATAGGCTGCGATGATGTTGCTGCGGCCAGCGAAGCGGAAGCTGATCTGGCGTTTCAAGGACGTGCGGATGCATTCCGTAAGCAGGACGACGTCCTGTTCGCGTTGACCCCATTCGATCAGCGCTTCGAGGATCAGGCGCAGGTTGCGGATCGGCACGTTTTCGCCGACGAGTCGCCGAAGCACCTCAGCGATTTTCTGCAGCGGCACGATCTCCTGCGCCTGTCTGACCAGATCCGCATATTCCGGCTCCATCTCCGACAGGAGCCTGCGGGTCTCCTGGATCCCGACGAAATGGCCAGCATAGAGCCGAAGTGCATTTCCGGTCCATTTGGCCGCTGTATGCGCCGGTGTGGAGAAGACGAAGCCGGCTTCCTTCAATGCCGAAATGTGGCGATCATCGACCCACATGAATTTGCGCTGACCGGCAATCTGAGAACCTTTTTCGTAAGTCACATCGAGCAGATCGAGATTCGTTGGGTCCGCTTCGACAAGAACGCGGTCGGCGGGGATTTCGGCATCCAGGATGGGTGCCCCCTCCAGATCGATGCGCATGCCTCGCGCTGAAAGCATCTCGTCGACCTGCAGGCCGATAGCGGGAACGTCGACACCGAGATCGCCGAAGAGTTCGCGGCGCACGCCGTCGGCGAGCGCGGCGAATTCGGGTTCCGGGATTGAGCGTCCGAGTTCGGTTCCGAAGCGTACGACGATGCGGTACGAAGAAGGCAGTGTTTCGATGGGGTTTGCTGAAAGCGCCGGATTTCCCGGTTGTTCGGCCATGCCTGCCTGGCCGATGTCTTTGATCTCAGACTCCCGGGCGGTGCGGCGATTGATTGCATAGGCGCCCGCGCCGAAGCAGGCGCCAAGGATCAGGAATACAATGGACGGAAACCCCGGCACTATGGCAAGGCCGACCATGATCACTGCCGCGAGCGCGAGAGCGCGGGAGTCCCGCAGCAACTGGCTGGTTATTTGCCTGCCAAGGTCGCTCGTGCCGTCGGCGCTGCCGACGCGCGTCACCATCGTGCCGGCGGCCACGGCGACGAGCAGCGCCGGTATCTGCGCGACCAGCCCGTCACCCACGGTGAGCAGCGAGTAGGTCGCGGCGGCGTCTCCCAGCGACATATCGTGCTGCAGCGTTCCGATCGCGAAACCACCAATCAGGTTGACCAGAATGATGACAATGCCGGCTATGACGTCGCCTTTGACGAATTTCATGGCGCCGTCCATCGCGCCGAACAGCTGGCTCTCGCGCTCAAGCTGCTGGCGCAGACGGCGTGCCTCCGCCTGGTCGATGTCTCCGTTGCGCAACTCCGCATCGATGCTCATCTGCTTGCCCGGAAGCGCATCAAGGGTGAAGCGCGCGGCAACCTCGGCAACGCGTTCCGCACCCCGCGCAACCACGATGAACTGCGCGACGGTGATGATCAGGAAGACGACGAGGCCCACCGCAATACTGCCGCCGACGACGAAAGTACCGAAGGCGGAAACGATCTCGCCTGCGTCGGCCTGAAGCAGGATCAGTCGCGTGGTCGTGATCGTGATCGCCAGCCGGAACAGGGTAGCGATGAGGATGACCGATGGCAGCGACGAGAACTGGAGCGGATGAGAAACGTAAAACGAAGCCAGCAGGATAAGCACGCTGACGGCGATATTGGCAGTGATGAGAATGTCGACGAGGAAGGTCGGCAAGGGGATGAGCATCATCACCACTGCGACGAGCATCAGGACGGCAATGACCAGATCGCTGCGGCGGGACAGCTTGGCAAGGAAGTGCAGAAGTCGCTCCGACACCGTCATTCGGCGGCTCGATGCGATAGGAAGCTTCGCAAGGCATTGTGCGCCTCGGCCCTGCGGCCGGCCACAAGCAACGCGCGGCTCTTCAGCAGCGCTAGTGTCGGGTGGTCCATTCCCTCCAGCGTCTCCAGCCTGGCAATTGTTGCAAGCGCTTTGTCCGCTTCGCCATCGAGTATGAGCAGATGCGCCAGTGTCCGCAGGACGCCGGCATTTCCCGGCGACAGCTGTGCGGCGATAAGCAGGTATGCCGCGCCCCGCTTTGCCTGCCCGTGACAGCCGTAGAGATAGCCCAGGACATGCAGCAGATGCACTGTGTCACGCGGATCGGTCAGGTTTCGATTCCTTCCTGTATCCGGGCAAGCAGATCGCGATGACGCTCGATTTCATCCTCCATCAGCGTTCTGGCAAGTGTCTTGAGTTGCTCGCCACCCTCAAGACCGGGAACCAGATGCGTTACAAAATGCTGGAGAATAGGTACGGAGCGACGCAGGATGGCTGGCTCGGGAATACCCGGCATGACGAAATTGATGAGTGCCTCGTCGAGCGATTCGCTATTTGTGCCTCGAGAGGGCTGGAATTCGGCGTTTTGTGGCTTTTCCGTACCAGCGGCCGATGTCGTCCCCTGAGCACGGCTTGCGGCTTTGTCGACGCCATTCATCCGCCGCCGGTTGATCGCCTGACCGCGCACACCTTCCGCCTGCCGCACCTCGCGGCCGGCTGTATCGATCCTTGCCGTATCGAACCGCGGCCCTTCAAGCCGGCGGTTCACGGATATTTCAGCGCGACCGTGGCGCCGCCCTTCGTCAGGAGAAGTTCCGTCTCGCCAATGTACTTGATGGTCCAGCCGTCATTCGTGAATGCACCTTCATGATAGCGTACGCCGTCGGCGGCGATGACGTAGGGCCGCTCGCCGTACCAGATCGCCTGCAGCCTCAGGCGCGGAGCCTGTTCGGCGTTGCCGATCATAACATTGGAGACGAGGGGAATGTGCGCGCCGAACGTCTGGTCGAACCAGGATTGCGTTTCGGTCCAGGCATCATCCTTGTCATTGGGGATCATACCCGAGACCACGAGCCGTCCAGGTGATCGCTGAACAGCCAATGTGCTGATGCCAGATTGATCGAGGCGCAGCCTGAGTTGGCTTTCCGCCTCAGTGGCACTGGGTATTTGCGTTGGCGATGAATCGTTCAGGACACTTTGCCCGGCCTCGCCAGCAAAGGCCACTCTGATCGGTTCACGGTCTTGAGCGGATATGTTTTTGCCAATGTCGGGCTTGGCGAGAGAGAACCCATTCGCAGCGACGGAGACAGCGAACACGGCAAAGAGAACGCTGCCTGCAACCAGGAGGGGGCGATCAGAAACGGACCAGCGATTCGGCGGGCGTTCTGGGTTGATCAGCCGGATATGGGCATCGCCGATACCTATCGTGAGCGGCAGCTTGCCGCGGCTGCCCTGGCCCTCATGGATGATCTCGCCCGTGGCGAGTGTGACGTCGCCGCCGACGGCTTCGATTTCAATCTGGCTGCCCTTGCGCCGCAACCTTGCGTGGACCGGCGCGATGCCGGCATCCCTGAGGACAATGTCGGACTCCGTGCTGGAGCCGACAGTATACAGAGGCTCGACCAGACTAAGTTGGGCGCCCGCGTGAAATCCATGAGTTACGCTGAGCGCAATGGAATGTCCGGATCCCGGGGCGTGGGCGATAATCGAACGGAGCCGGCGCGCGGGCGCTGCATCCCAATATTTGCCGATAGAATTAGCGGTCATGCCACTTCATCTCCCGCCGATGACAACTCAGACGCAGCCTGACAGCGGCGTCGAAACATTCCTGCCGTGCAAAGTACGCCGCCGGTTGCTTGCGGCGGCGCAGGGTTCGAGAATCCCCTTAGGCCTTTTCAGCCGACTGGCCGAGCGTCCTTGCGGTGCTCATCAGCATGTCATGTTGGGATTTCGCGATCTCTTTTGTGATCTCGAGGCTGAACATGCGTTCCTGATGCTTGATCATCTTGTCCAGGTTCTGTTCCGGCGACCCGGCAGAGCCGGATGTAACGGGAGGGGTAGGCGCCATGATTGTCTCCTTGAGGGACCATTCAAGTTACAAACCCCGGAATCACGACGATGCGATCCGGCAGGTTGCGAAAGCAGCTTAAGGCAGCATGATCGAAAATGAAAGTCCACTTGGAATATATGGACCACTTCAGTTCCAACTGTTGCATTGCCGCCATTCGGGGAGTAATCTGCCATCGGGGTGAATGGGGTATTTTAGAATGGAACAAGGTCCTTTGGCGGAGCTGTTGGTCGAACGCTTCGAGAATATGCCGCCGCAGTTGCGGGTCGCCGCGCGTTTCGTGCTGGATCATCCTAAGGATGTCGCGCTGATGTCGATGCGCGAGCAGGCGCACCAGGCCGGCGTTTCGCACAGCACGATGATGCGCTTGGCGCGATGGCTTGGCCTTGAAGGCTACGAGGATATGCGCAGCCTTTATGCGCGCGCGCTGCGTGAGACAGGCGCCGGTGAGCCGGCGCGACAGGGTATGGGGCAGGACGACGGCGATCCGGGATATTCGACTGCAGGCGTCGTCGCCGACACGCTCGCGGCGCAGATTTCAAGTCTGGGTGAGTACGGCAATGCCTCGCAATTCGCCGCCGCCGCCGAGCTCCTTGCACGATCACGCAATCTGTTCGGTCTCGGCTCGCGATCCGGTTATCCGGTTGCGAACCACTTCGTTCACATCATGTCGTTTCTGGCTGGCGGTGACCGCAAGGTGACGCTTGTCGGCGAGATGGGCGGACATGGTCTGGATGCCTTGCAGGGTGCGGGACGGGACGACGTCCTCCTTGCTGTGGGCATGTCGCCTTATGAACGCACGACGATCGACGTGGCGCGCCAGTCGGCCAGGCAGGGTGTCGGCGTGGTGGCAATCACCGATAGCAGCGTGTCGCCGCTGGCCCGGATCGCGCGGGAGACCATCATCGTTACGGCAAATTCGCAGTCATTCTTCCGCAGCATGGCGCCGGCGTTCGCCGCCGTCGAGATTCTGGCGGCACTGACGGCCGCGCAGTCTGAAGTGAATGCTGCAGAACGAGTAAGACAGTCGGACGAGCAACTCGCTGCTTTCGGCATTTATTGGAAGCCGCTCCGGTAGGCACAGGGCTTCCACTGTCGGGCGCGGGGGCGTTGACGGCAGGCAGACTGCCTGAACCAGGACTGGACCGGCTCCGGAGGTTGTTTGATGATCCGCCCGATTAATACCGTCAAGCCGCCGCCGCCCAGGGTCGATCCAAAGGCCAATGCCGAGCAGACTACGCGGCTGCAGGCGGAAGCCACGAAATTGCAAAATGAAATCCGGCTCGCCAACAAGATGGGTGAGGCCGACGCGGCCGCGGGCGCCCGCCAGCGGCTGACGCAGGTCAATGCGGAACTGACGACGGCACAGCCGACTGCCCCGGCGGCGCAACCAGGACCGGTGCCGCCTGCCGCAGTCACCGCAGCAAACGGCAACGGCGGCGCCACCGCCGCGCCTGCGCTTTTCACGACGCAGAATTTCGGCGGTACGCCAAACCTCCTGCTGACCAGTGGTGAGCCCGACGACGGTGGTGTTTCGCCGGAAGTCACCAAGGCGAAGGACATTCTCAAGGAGATCGAGGGCGGCAAAAGCATCGACAACATCGCCGCCGAGCAGGGACTGGCTCCCGAGGATGTGGTGGCGGCTCTGAATGCCGGCGGCATGACGGCGGTAGCGACCGAGCACGCCAACGGCGACACCCGCACGGTGGTGATTACCGCCGGAGACCGCACGATCACCGAAAACCAGGATTATCACCACGGCGGCTACTACACCGAAGTGACCGGCCCCGGCATGCAGGCGACTTCCTCGCCGATCCGGGACGATCTCGGCCGCAAGGAAACCACCAGTGTCGACGCGCAGACCGGCGCGATCACGACCACACTGGTGGACGATCTCGGCGACGGCGCGGTCACCGAACGCACGACCAATCCCCAGACCCGTGAAACCACAACCACCGAAACGAGTGGTGACGGTGCCGTCACCACCACAAGGAACCTGCCGAATGGGTCGACCGTGCAGACGGTGACGCCCGCCGGCGGCCCCGCATTGCCGGTAACCACGGTTACGGCTCCGGGCGGCGAGGTGACCACACTGGCGCAATCGCAAACGGCGGACGGCTCGGGCGTGCCGTTGATCCAGGAACAGCTTGCCGCGGGCAAAAGCATTGACGAGATCGCCGAGGAGAGCAAACTTACGCCGGAGCAGGTGATCGCCGAGCTGAACGCCGCCGGCCTCGAGGTGACGCAGGGCGGTGACCCTGGCGAGACCCTCCAGATCGTCGTCACGGATCCGAATACCGGCAGGACCGTCACCTACAACAATGACTACCATCATGGTTCGCGCTCGGTGACGACCACTGAGGGAAGCACCGAGACGACCGACATGGTCGACGGCAACGGCGTGACCACCCAGATCGAGCGCAACACCGAGACCGGCGAGCAGACCGCCACCATCGTCGACCCCAGGAACAACACCGAAACGACGATCGTCTTCGACAAGGACGGCCGACGCACCGAAACAATCGTAGAGACGCTGAACGACGGCGAGCCGATCGATTACGAGGTCCAACCCGGTGACAATCTGAGCGACATCGCCGAGGCGCATGGTGTGACGCTGGACGATCTCGCCGAGAGCAATCCGGAACTGTTCACCTCTCCGCGCGATCCCGACCTTATTCATCCGGGAGAGACCGTGGTGATCGAGGGTGCCACCAGGACCACCGTCAATGTGACGTTTAACGGCTACACGCTGACCACGTCGCCAGACGGCAAGATTACGCTGACCAACGATACCACCGGCGCCGTTACAGATATCGCGGCCGGCACCGCGCAGGAAGCGTTGGCCGAGTTGTTGCTGGACATCAACCCGAACAGCAATGACCCGGAACAGGCCAAGGAAGACCAGATACTCAAGACGACGCTGGACGGCATATTCGGCGGAGCGACGCCAGAGCTGACCACGGAGGCGCTTGAAAAGCAGCAGGCTGTGGTCGCTGCAATGGAATTATATGGTCGGGGACAAGACGCAACCGGCGCGACTCTCGACGGTGGTCCCACGTCGGTTGGTCCCTACGGGAACCCACCATCAGCCACGGCTCCTTCAGGCGGGAAGTGGGTGCCGTTGCTGGTCGACGGGAGCTGGAAATGGTTCGACCCGGAGGTGGCCAAGGCGATCGCAGCCGAGAACGTGGCGATTGCGAACTTCGGTGAGGCAGAAGCAAAGGCTGCGCAGAGCGCAGCACAGCTCGACGTCTATGCACTTGACCCTGAATTCAAGAACGCCATGGAGGGTGCCGAGTCGACGCTCGACGAGGCGTTGGCGCCTTATGGACTGGATTGGAAGCCGCCCGAGCCGAAGGGCACGCTGGCAGATGCGCAAAGTCGGTTGAGCCTCGCCAACAACGCGCTTGAAAGCGCCAGCACCGCCCGGGCCGAATACGAGCAGGGCCAGACGTCACTTCTCGAAGCGATCGACAAACAGGTAGACCTGCCGACGCTCAGCGATCCCAACCAGACGGCTGTCAGCAGCCCGGATGGCCCCAGTGCCGAGGAAACCAGCCAACAAGGAAAGGCCGCGCACGCGGAGGTCGCCGAGCTCTTTACAAACGTTTCGCTACGCACCGCCAACGGCAACAAGGCCACGATCGATCAAATGATCAGCTCGACCGAGCTGGAGCTGAAGCTTACCGATGCCAAGCCTGGAAGCCCAGAATACACGGCCATCGAAGAGCGGCTTGAAGGTCTGCAAACGCTTCAGGGGGCCGCGGCCAATCAGGTGACCCTGGCCGAGGCATATCAGGAGTATGGGGTTGCACAGGCAGAGGCGGCGGATCTTGCCGTAACCATGGAGCCTCTCAAGCAGCAACTGCTTGCGCAGGCGCAGGAAAGAAACCCGCACCATTTCGATTGGGAAGGCTATACCAATGGACATGGTGACTTTACTGGCAAGATAAAATCGCAGGACATAGTCGAGGAGAACGGTCAGCTCTATGTCGTTACCGTCTATGAGAACGCCACTTTCACCGACGAGAACGGTGATGACACCAACGTACATAAATCTGCCCTGACATATGACCTCAACGACGAGGGTATCAGGGAAGATTTCCGCAACGATCCGCTCAACAAGCAGTGGCAGGAGATGCTGGCCTCGACGCAGGACATATCGTCGGCGCCGGTATGCACAGCCAGCGGCACGGGATCGCAATCGGCGCTGGACGCGGCCAAGTCGAAGATTGTCGGCGTGCAGGTCGACCAGCTTGATGCCGGGCTGAGAGATGCGAAGACGGGGCTCGTCGACGCGACAACGGCACGCGACCAGGCGATCACCGACTACGGGCCGGGAACCGTAGAGGCGCCCGCTGGCACGCTCAAGCCGGGCGAGACGGCGGTGAAGATCCCGGTGAACGGCCGCGACCTGTGGGTCGCGCCGGAAGTTGCCGCGGCCTACGAGGAGCAGGGGCCGGGC
The DNA here is from genome assembly GCF_055811755.1 of Mesorhizobium sp. WSM4840. NCBI lineage: Bacteria > Pseudomonadati > Pseudomonadota > Alphaproteobacteria > Hyphomicrobiales > Phyllobacteriaceae > Mesorhizobium > Mesorhizobium sp. WSM4840. The sequence continues at coordinate 108,446 of NZ_JBVVQD010000003.1, read as the reverse complement.
GCAATCGGCGACAGCGGCAAGTGGGTCCAGATCGAGATGGACGGCCAGAAGCTGTGGGTGCACCCCGAAGTTGCGGCCGCGGAAATCGATCGAGGCCAGGCGGAGACCGAAAAGAACCAATTGGAGGACTGGGAAGAAAACGTGCGGCCGGCGATGGTGGCTGGGCGCGACTGGTACGCTTTTTCCGCAAGCCACCCCAAGCTTCTCGAATACGGTTCCGCCGAGCATGAGGCGAAACTCAAGTACGAGTATTTTGAAGAACACAAGGACCAGGCGCTGGCTGGATATCAGGTCCAGTTCGAGAACCTCTACGAGGCCGGCTTCACCGGCGAATACGAGACATATACGCCGGACCAACTCAGCACTGCCGTTGGTCAGACCCTCGGGCTCGACGCGCCGAGTGAAGACGTCCAAAAGGTCACCGAAGAAATCACCGACCGCGCCGGCGACGACGCCGAGGTCAAGATCGTGCCGGTTTTCTCCCTCGACGGCGGGAAGGAATCGACGACGGCTTTGTTCGCGATCAAGAGCGGCGGCGACGAAATCGGCTATGTCGACAGCTCGGGCAAATATTACAGCAGCTTTGACGAATTCCAGCACGAGAACCGCATCTTCAGCGAGAAGGGCAATCTGGTCATGGCCAAGGGCGGCGACATGTCGCTCGGCGAGGATGGTTTTTCGCTCGACGAACTGGAAGTGGCCGACGCGCGCAAGGTGGGTTTCTGGGACAAGGCTACCGACATTGGCCTTGGCATCGTCGCCGGTGTCTCCACCATCGTCTCGTTCGTGCCGGGCGGCCAATGGGCGATTCCCATCGCGATCGGCTCCGGATCAATCCTTGGCGGCAAAGCTCTGATCAAAGAGGGTGATCACCTCCTGCAGGGCGGCGACTTCGACAGCCAGTCGGCCTGGAATGTCGCCACCGGCGTAACTGCGTTCCTGCCAGTGGGCGCGGGTGCTCTGCGCACATTCGGCTTGGCCAAGACAAGCCTGTCCAGATCCCAGGCTTTCGCGGGCGGCTTCGGGATGACCCGCATGAAGGATGCCAGCTGGGGCTTCGGCAGATTCCAGGTGAACGTAGAGGAGGCCTCTTATGCTGGTAAGGTCTCGGAGTTTATGCAAAGCGGCAACAAGCTGACCACCGCTGCGTGGAGCCTCGATGCCGGCGCCGTGGTTACCGGTGTTCCGTTGCTCGGCAAATCGGTGGAAGATCTGGCGGCGCATGGCGGCGAGATGTCCCTGCTCGAGCTCGCGAACGCAGTCGTGGGCATAGGCGTCGGCACTGTCGGCACAGGCTTGGGCGGCCGCTCTCTGTTGTCCAACATGCCTGGAACCGGCGGCGCCCGGAATGAAACTCATACGTCGGAGACGGGGCCGCAACCGCGGGCCGTCTACGAAGCCGGCCCCGACGATGTCTACAGGCCCACCGGCGAGCAGGTCATGCCGGATCCAGATGAGATCATCATCGATGGCGACGCGGCCGGCGAAACATCCGGCCAGCAGGGAGCCGGTTTCGGCGCCCGGAACGGTTTTGACAACACGGGAGGGGCTAACCGTCCAACCGGTCCGAGGGCGCTGCCGGCCGGCGAGTCCGACGGTCCGAACCCACCGCCACCCGCGGGCGGCAAGGGTGATCCATCAGGCGACGGACAATCGTCGCGGCCGATGGTCGTGCATGAGCAAGGCACCGACGGCGTCTATCGCCCGACCGACAAGCTGGTCTTCCACGATCCCAGCCACCCCGTCGTCGAGGGGACGGTTGTCAACGTCCACGATGAAGGGCCGAGCGCCCCGGGCGAGCGCGGCGATCCCGAGAATGCCAGCGACCGAGACGCCGAGGGAGCGCGTGAGCAGAATGTGCGCGTCCCCGCCGACGGCGATCCGATTGTGGTTCCGCCAGTCCGCGGCGATGGAACGACGCGCCCGGCCGAGAGCGGCTTGCGGCTCGTCTGGGACCCGGCGACCAAGACGTTCACCGGCATGCCAGGCCCCAATCCCGCGGAATACGTCTACACCAGCGGCAAGGATCCGCAGCAGACGGGCTACCTCGACGGCGCACGCCCTTACGATCCGGCCGTGCTGGCCACCCCGGACGAGGTCCTGCTCCAGTCCGAAACGGAAACACGCGGGGCGGAAGGCACGCGCCCGTTGATGCGCTACACTCTCGGCAACCGCCATACCGGCGAGATGCTTGTCGATTTCAACCTGCCGGAAGGGCAGAGGGTTGTCGCCATACCCGAACCCAAGGCGATCACCGCCGCGCCGGAGCCGGTGCCGGCTCCTGTCGAGCTCGACCCTTCCTTGCCGGTGCTTTATCTCGGCGCCGACGGCCGCTGGACAACCGATCCGAACGCCCGCACGGAGCCACCGGCCGTGACGGACACCGGGCACCCCAGCCGGTTTCGGCCCGACGGCACGCCGATCATCAATCGTTTCTCGTCAAACCCGTACAGCTTCGGCCAGACGTTCAATGCAGTCAAAGCCGGCCTGCGGCGGATCGGCACGCGTTACGCGAATACCGAACCCCGCTATGACTATCCGAAGCTCGGAGAGCTGGTCGACAGCATCTATCACCGGCCGGTTCCGCAGGACGGCGTCACCGCCGGACAGGACATCTATGTCGAGGCCGGCGGCGAATACCTGCCTGCCAAGGTCGTTGTGGCCGGCCCGCAGGCGAGCATGACCCGCGACATCGCCCTGCCGGGCGAGCATGCGACGGATGCCGGCTACCTGGGTTCGGGCAAGACCGTCGAACGCGCCAAGCGCGGGTCGATAACCACGCCGAACGGCCAGATCAGGGTCAACACCCCGGCACGGGAAGTCCATACGTTCGATCCTGCCGACAATCGGGAAGTCAGCCATCGCTCGGCGCTCGGCGAAACCCTGGCCACGATCTTGCCGGCGCTTCCCGACGATGCGGCGACGCCCGCGCCGATGTGGACGCCCGAGCAGCTGGAACTGGTCGGCGACTATCTCCACTCCCTCGAACGTTCCAGCGATCCTGTCGTCCGCGATGCGGTGACCATGACCAGAGTGCAGCTCGGCGGCAGGGGCCTGCCTCAGTCCGGCACGGAGATGACGCAGGCCCAGCATCATGCGCTTGGCGAAATGCTCAACGCCGACCGCAACAGCCCGTTCACCGGCTGCAAGCCGGCCGGCCAGCTTTCGATGAACGGCCTGACGACCCTCCAGGTGTTCAGCGCTCAGGGCAAGCTGCCGCATCTCTCGCCGGGAGAAGTGATCGACCAACTCGGCCTGTCGTCCGACGCCAGGCTGCCCCGCGGCGAGCAGTTCCTTACCGCCGGGGCGCTGCCAGGAGAAGCCGGCTGGACCGACGCCGGCCGCGGCATCGTCGGCGATTACCTCAAGGCTGCGTCACGCTCCACCGATCCGAACCTTGCCGCCGCGGGTAATGCCGCCTCGCCGTTTTTCAAGGGGCGCGCCACCAAGCCCGGCAAGGCGGTGACCGCCGCGCAGCAGGATGCGCTCATGCAGGTCCTGCAGGCCGACAGTGGCAGCACGTGGGTCTACGGTCCGAAGCTTCAGCCGGAGACTTCGTTCAAACCCGCCGGCAAGCTTTCGCCGGAAGGCCGCTACAATGAGAAGGTTCTGTCCGGCCACGACACCTGGACGCCGTATCTTTGGCGACAGATGCGCGGTTACGCCGCCAACCAGCAGAAATCCGCGGACCCCGCGGTCCAGTCGCTCGCGCACGCGCTGGAGAACGCGTTGCCTGCAAGCAAGCCCAGGGCCGGGACCGAGATCAACAGCGAGGTGCCCGTCCTGCTGGAGCGGTTGCTGGGTGCCGACAAGGCGAGTTCTTGGCGCGCCCCGACATTCTTCACCGATGCACAAGGGGTCTGGCGGTCCGACCGCGCCACCGTTTCCTGGTTCCTGCAGGAGCACGAAGCCAATGTCCTGGGCGGCCCCGTGCTGAACGACATGGTGACCAACGGCGCCTTGCTGGCTGCCGGGTGGATCCTCGGCCCCGACGGCCGCACCGTCACTCTCGGCGGATCGATGCTCGGCGTCGGCATCAAAGTGCCGCTGCCCAGCCGGCAGGTCTATGGCGAACTCAGCCTGAAGAACAACGGCCCGAACGGCACGGGCTTTCTGCTCCCGGTCCATCCCAACGACGCGAAGGGCCAGAAACTTTTCGTCAATGGATACCGGCCGAATTTCGCTTATGACGAGGCGGCGGCTCCCTCCGCCCGGTGGGTCGCCTCGGCGCCGATGCTGTCGAAGAACACGTTCCAGAGCGAAAGCGCCTTTGGCGCTTCGATATCCCTGGCTGGCTTCTCTCTGAGTGGGGCCTACGTCAATCGCACGCTGCGCTATCTCGGCGGCGAAGGCGGCCGGCCGGGATATACGCACAGGGAGCCTGGCCCGCTCAGCCAACGGGCAGCCTCTTTCTGGGAGGAGGCGACGAGAGGTGGCGCCAGCCACTATAGCTCCGAAGGCAAGGTGCCTGGTTTCGAGGATCGTCTCCTCTACCGCAACTACAACGTCATTGCGCCCGTCGGAGGCGGCAAGCAACCCTGGCGCGGCACCCCCGCCTTCGAGGGCGTTCCGCGCGAGACGGGCGCCGGGCCGCTCAACCGCCTGGACCGCAAGGACCACGGCGCCGGTCTCGCCGTGAACTATAGCCAATGGCCGGTAACGACGGTGGAACTCGGCTCGGTGAGGAAGGACCTTGTCCCGCATGCCCGTACCGCCCGCGCCCACCCCGGATCCTCCGAAGGCGCGCAAAAGGTTTTCTCCGCGCTGGACACTTCGGGAGGGCAACTGACGCCGGACGTTCTGCAGCATCTCGACGCCTATCTCGCCGAAGTTGCGGCATCGCCGCACGGCGATTTAAGGTTTGCTGGTCAGCGCGTGTTGGATGTGTTCCCGGAACTGGGCGTGGCGCCATATCCGGACCAACTCGCCTCCGCCGGCGGACGACCAGACGGCATGAGCAGGCCCGCCTGGAAGGCGTTGCGGCAACAGCTGGACCAGCAGGCCCGCAGCGAACTGACGCCCACGCAGGCCCATTACCTCAACCGGCTGCTCGAGCAGGATGTGCTGCACAATTCGCCGCCGACCCCGCCGGCACTTGGCTCGGGGCCGCCGGATGGCACCCCGCCGGCACTCGGTCCGGGACCGTCGCAAAAAACGCTGCGGATCGTCGACGAGAATGGCGAAACGGCCACCGTGAGGTATCTCGGGACGCCGCCCAAGAGCGCGGAGAACGTATACGTGCCGCCTGCGGATGGCCCGCAACTCCGCAGCGACGACCCGGCCTTGGCTCACAAGTCGCATATTCTGCATCGCGATCCGGAAACCGGGGAGCCGGTCGTGCTGCCCTGGATACGTGGTGCTTCCGATGACCATGTGCCGGGGAGCCTCGGGCATCCCGAGGAAGGCAATCTGCCGGTCGACGGCGCCGGCGACCCTGCAAGACCCTTGCGCGGCAATGTCGGCCCCTATGTTTTCCGCGCCGATACACGTGCGCCGAGCGAGATCAGGGACGCGGGCGGCTTCTCGCCACCGCCGCCGACAGGAATCTGGGTGGACAATCCGCAAGGCATCGTCCTGAGCAACTATGTGCTTGGCAATACCCATGGCCGTTTCGTCGGCACCAGCCAATCGATCTCGGGCGCCAAGACCTTCGTCGCGGAAGAGTCACGGGCCGCGCGGCAGCAAGGCTATACCTATCTCTATACGCTCAGTCCGAGCAGACCGCGCCTCCACGTCCCGACTGAGTTCGAGGCGATGGGCCGGCCCGTCAGCGACAGAATGGCTCGCGTCGACGAGACTGCAATCGACGGTAGCATCCCATGGAACGAGGTCCATGGCTGGCGGATGATGGATCCGGACGGGAACTTCGTCGGTGAGTTCACGCGCAATGACGATGCCGTCGCGCCCGGCGGATCAACACAAAAACGCCCGCAGGTGATCTTGCGGCCGGCCGACGAGTTCTGGGATGCGCCAGCCCAGGCCGAAGCACCGCCGCCGGTGGCCGAGGTGGTCGGCAACGAAACCCCAACCGTGGCTGGCGAAATGCCGCAGGCGGCGAATAGTGCCGCCGAAACGCCGACAGCCGCGACATGGCCGCCGGCCCCTGACCGGGGAAGGGTGGTCTTTGACTCTGCCAGCGGAAGGATCGTCAGCCTTGAGCTTCCGGTGAGTTCCGCAGCGGAGCCGGGATTTGCCGAACCCGTGCGGGCGCCGACCGGGCCGGAGGTCAGAGCGCTTGCAGCCGATCAGATTTCCGAACTCACCGGCACGCAATTGCACGCCATCAAGCCGGCGCACATCGCCAAGCTGGCGCCTCAGCAGGTGGCTGCACTCAGCCCCGAGCAGATCGGGCAACTGACGTTCGATCAACTTGCCGCACTTCGGCCGACGCAGTTGCGGGCTCTGGGTGGCGAACAGCTCCAGGCGATCAGGCCAAGCAGATTGCAGGCTGTTGCCCCTGGCCGGATCACCGGCTTGCGGCCGGATCAGGTCGCGGCCTTCTCACAGGAGCAACTCGCCGCCCTGACCACCGAGCAGGTGCGCAAGCTGACGCCCGACCAGATCGCCAAGCTCAGTGATGAGCAGCGCAATGGCCTTACGCCGGAACAGGTCGCCGCCATGAGACCTGCCCAATTCAGCCATCTCGGTGCGACGCAGATTGCGGCGCTGGACCCGGCTCTCGTCGCGGCACGCAATCCTGCGACGATGGCAAAGCTGTCGCCACGCCACATCGCAGCACTGACGCGGGAGCAGCTTGACGCTCTGACCATTCACCAGATCGAGGCGCTGACGAAGCAACAGATAGCGGCGCTGACGCCGAAGCAGCTTGGCGAGTTGAGCCCCGGCCAGTTGCGCAAGTTCACGCCCAGGCAGTTTACCTGGATGCCGACGGAGCAAACGAACGCGCTATCCGTGCTGCAGTTGACCACCTATCGGGCAACCCACAAGAAGGTCATGACGCCGGATCAAACTGCTGCCGTTGACCAGGCGCTGACCCTCGCCCGCCTCAAGGAGAACGCGCAGTTGGTCGCGACCTTCGGTCCGATGGCCGGCTCCTCCTACACGGTATGGCAGATCTTGCCACCGCATTGGGCCGCGACGGCTGCGGGCGTGGCGTTCGGCGTGCGCGGCATCGTCTTCAGCGCGCAATCGGTCTTTCCGAACGCCACGGCAAATCACAAGCCGCTGGGACGCGCCCTCAATGCCGCGAGCGGGGCGTCGTTCATCTTTTCGTCTCCAGGCTCGGCCGCCGGGCTGCTGCGCGGCGACAATGTCGGGGTGAACGGCTCCTTCTCACTGGGCAATGTGGTCTACGGCACGAAATCCGCGCTGCAGTCGATCGCCGGACGCCCGGTGTTGCGGAACGTGGCCGAGCATCTGGCCGGTCCCGGTTATGTCTTTGGTTCCCTTCTCTACACGGCACAGAACCTGCACTCGCCGCTGGCCGCGACGGCGGGCGCCTTGTTCACCGTCGGCAGCGCTGAGTTCTGGGTGTCGGCCGCGCGCACGGATCTGCTCAATCGCCGGGCCGTGCCAAGGACGGACGAGCAGATCGACGCCCGCGCAAAGTCCGACGCGCGCTGGGGGATCGCCGATCGCATCGCGCTAGGCGTGACCTTCGGCGTCGGTATGCTGCTGTTTGCCTGGGATGCGCTGGACGACCAGCCATGGAACAACACCGGCAAGACGCCGGCAACCGACCCGACTGCGCCGGGCAACGACCCTTCCGGCGTCGATGGCGCGCCTCCGGACGAAAGCACAGAGCAGCCTGATCCCGGGACGCAAACCCCGCCGCAGGACTTCCCGCAGCTCGCCGTGCTGGCCGATGACGGCCTGAATTTGCGGGCGCAGCCTGACGGGGATTCGACCGTGGTGACGGTTCTGCAACCCGGCACCTTCGTCGAGCAGACCGCCGGGCCTTCGACAGACCAGTCAGGAGACGCCTGGATACCGGTCGAGGGTTTCGGGCCGGACGGTGACATGCATAGCGGCTGGGTTTCCGGCGACCATGTCGAGGCGCATGCCGACGGCAGCAGCAATGCTGCGGGCCGCACCAATCCAACGCTGGAGAAAGACGGCTACCAGTGGGTCGAGGTCAAGAACGGCGACAGCATTCGCCTGATCGCCAGGACCCATTCTGCGGATGTGGCCGAGACGGTTGTGCTCAACATGGATCATATCCTGAGCCCGGATCTGATCTTCTCAGGCGACCGCATCTACCTGCCGGCCACCTTGGGTTGAGAAACCGCGGGCCTGAGCTTGTCGGTTCTCGCAGCATAGGCATGCGCAACGCAGCCGGCCAGCTTTGCCGCCCGCTCCGCTATCGGATTGGAGGGTTCGGAAGAGTAGGAGGCGGTAAACTGCAGGTCGGACGGGTGCCATTCGCATTCTACGACGCGCAGTTTACCGCTTGCGATATAGTCTTGGACGACTTCCTCAGGCAGCGAGGCTATTCCGATTCCGTTGAGCGTCATCTTGATGGAAGCGGCCAGCGAATTGGCCGGAAAGATGCGCGGCGTGTCTTCGAATTCGCCGGTGAGCTTGCGGTAGAGTTCGCTATAGGGTCGCGTGGTGCGCGCATAGCTGATGATAGGAAACTGCATCAGGTCGTTCAGCGTCACCTCGCGTCGGTTGGGCAATTCCAACTGCGGCGAGCAGACCCAGACAAGAGGAAAGGACGGCATATCGATATTCTCGATGCTGTACTCCAGGACAGGGCCCATCAGCACCGCAAGATCGAGCCGGTGTGACATGAGTTCGTTGCGAAGGGTCGTCGTTGCATCGACGACGATATCGGTATCGACAAGCGGAAAGTTTGCCTTCAGTGCCGTGAGGAAATCCGGCAGCCAGGTGTGCACGATCGTTTCGGCGACCCCAAGCCTCAGCACCCTCGTCGTCTCTGAAGTCTCTGAAAGAGAGCTGGCCATCAGTTGCAGCCGCTCCGCGACGCGCAGAACCCGTTGGGCAGGTGGTAAGAGCCGCTGTCCCTCGGCGGTCAGCCTGACTGTGCTGCTCTGCCGCTCGAACAGCTTGGTGCCAAGCGCTTCCTCCAGCCCGGCAATTCGGGTGGACACCGCCGGCTGCGTGGTGTTCAGGCGTTCAGCCGCCCTGCGAAAGCTTCCGAACGTCGCCACCAGGAGAAAGGTTTCGAGCTGCTTGATGTTGAAAGGTATCACGACGGCAGGTCACTCATTTGCGGGCTTTCGGGGAGGGGGCGTCGACCATCAATGCCGTACAATGATCTGGGCACCGATCTTCACTCGGTTATAAAGATCGATAACATCCTCGTTGGTCATGCGAATGCAACCGGAGGAGTTGGCCTGTCCGACGGTCCATGGCTGGTTGGTGCCGTGGACGCGATAAAGCGTGTTGCCGATATACAATGCGCGCGCCCCCAATGGGTTGTTCGGTCCTCCCTCGACATGCGCGGGCAGGAAGCGGCCTTTTGATGCTTCTCTGGATCGCATTTCGGCCGGCGGCCGCCAATCTGGCCAGTTCTTTTTGCTTGAAATCGTGTCGCGGCCGGACCACTCCAATCCCTCCTTTCCAACGCCTACCGCGTATCGCAGCGCCCTGCCGCCCCCCAAGATGTAGTAAAGCCGCCGCTCCGGGGTGTTGATGACGATCGATCCCTTCGGTTGAGCCTCGCTGAAATGCACGATCTCCCTAGGAATTGCTGACCAGTCGGGCCGGATTTCTTCGTCCGAAGTCTGGTCGGGAGCGGAAGGGGAGACCAGCACATTTCTTGCCGGATCGTAAGTCCAGCTTCGTGGGTCGTAACCGCTATTCGATTGGGCCTGCGCCGGCGCCATGGCGGCAATCGACGTGGCAGCAACCAGAACTGATGCACACAATCTCCGGATAAGGCACGGGCTCTGGATCAGGCGCGGCGTGACCCGTACTTTGCGTCCCGCAACCTTGACGGGAACAGGCAAGTTCGCAAGCAGGATCAAGATTGCCGCCACCAAGAACGATCCTTCTGCATCCAGGCGTTCAGCCGGCGATCACCTGATTCCAGCGCGCACCATATCGCTTTGCTGGCGGTTCGCAACATTTGGCACCAAATGCTAATGCGCAATCCAATTGGACTTCCAATTCTGCGGTGTGCACGATAGAGTGAATCGGCGGGTAAACCATGAAACCAGCGACGCGGGCCATCGCTCGTGCGTCCCTTTTCGATAGGACCGATGTTGACGGGACGCGATAGCTGCCATGCGGATCGGTGCTCGGGAGCCAGGGCTGCTTTCGTCGCCTGCGGTCTTGCGACGATCCTGGCGTTCGGTCTTGCCTCGTCGCGGGCCAACGCCGCCGAACCGCGGTGGCCTGCCGGCCCGTACAGATACATCACCGTCGATCAGTCGGTGGCCGATGCGCTGGTCGAGCTAGGCCGCAACATGCGGGCGCCCATGCGTGTCAGCAAACTCATAAAGGGGCGTTTAAGCGCCGGCATGCCGGTTGGAACCGCCCGCGACTTCCTGCAAGAGATCTGCAATCGATACGGGCTGGTCTGGCATTTCGATGGCATCGTCATGAACGTCGCGACCGAAGCCGAGGTCCGGACGGAAATGATCGCGCTTGATGCCAACACGGCTGCCGGTGCGGAAGATCGGCTTTCGCGGCTGGGGGTCATCGACCCGAAGTTTCCGATCAAGGTGTCCAGGCAAGACGATGTTGTCTCGGTATCGGGGCCACCATCCTATGTTGAACTTGTCAGGAAAACACTGGGGGTTCCTGCGGCGCCGAGCACCAAGCCGGATCCTGGCAAAGTCGTTCCGGTCCGCGTTTTCCGCGGAAGGCAGGCGGAGGCGAAGAATGTCCCCTCCGGCAAATCGAACTAAGCAAGCAGGAGGGCAGGTTCATGCAAATCGCGCCGATTGGAGCCCTGGAAGCTACACTGGCAAACTTGACCACCAGCATAGCTTCGCAGCAGCAAATCACCACCGGCACGGCAACGCAGCCGGGTAACCGGATGGTGGGTGCCAATCAGGAAAAACATGATGCCGCGAAGGTTGCCATGCCTGAACGCGGTGACGTCGCCGCGCGGGCAGGCCAGCAGGTGGCGCAGGCATCTTCGGGAGCCAATCCGGCAATGGCCGGACAATCCTCCAAACTGGAAAAGACCGCGCCGGTCGCCGAACACAAGCTCTTCGACTATCTGGCCGAGGTGGAGAAGGCTGGGGGCGGGGCGCTCACGGATCCGTCTGCATTGTTCGGTTCTGCGGTTCAGTCGCTGGAAGGGACCATGCAGCAGGTGCAGAAGGCGCTTGGCCAGGCAAATGCCCCCCAGGCAAATGCCTCTGTGAATGCTGAAACAGCCACCATGCAGGATGGCGCCGGCAAGACCGCCCCGTCAGGCAAGGAAGACGAAAACGCTACCGCAAAAAATGCCGAGCAACTGCTCGAACGATCCATTTCGGTGATGTGGGCAGCCGCCAATCTCGAAGTGGTCACGAGCAGCGTAACGGCCGTTACGTCGTCCACCAGCACGCTGATCAAGCAACAGTAAGCCTACGGAGTGTTCGTGCACACGATATCCTTGCCGCGGCGGTCAACGCTATTGAATCGATGCGGCGTCCGGTGCCGCGTCGCGCTCGTCGTGGTGAGCATGCTTGTGCTCCAGGCGTGCTCGGTTGAGTTGTATTCCAACCTCAACCAGCGGCAGGCCAACGAGATCGTGGCCACGCTGATGCGTCACGGCATCCCGGCCCAGCGCGAGGCGGGCAAGGACGGCAAAATGACGGTTTCCGTACAGAAGGACCGTTTCGCCGAAGCCATGGCGATTCTCGATGAAAGCGGGTTGCCCAAACAGGAATTCCAGACGCTCGGCGACGTGTTCAAGCGAGACGGGCTTGTATCCTCGCCGGTCGAAGAGCGTGCGACGATGATTTATGGCCTGAGCCAGGAGCTGTCGCAGACGATTTCGGACATCGACGGCGTGCTTTCTGCGCGCGTTCATCTCGTCCTGCCCGAAAACGATCCGCTGAGACAGCGGCTGGTCCCATCGTCCGCCTCCGTCTTCATCCGGCACCGCGCATCCGTTCCGATGAATGAGCTGATCCCGCAGGTCAAGATGCTGGTGGCCAAAGGCATCGCCGGGCTGACTTATGACAATGTATCCGTCACGCTCATTCCGGTGACCGCGGCAGTTCCCGAGCACGCAACCGGCGAGTCAGGTTTCACAACGTTCCTCGGCCTCTGGCTGCATCCCGACAGCGTCGTCGCCGCGATGTGGCTGTTTTACGGCATGACGGCGGCACTATTGGCGCTGGCTGCCCGCCTGGCTTACGTCCAGTGGTATCGACGACCCGGCGTTTATGCGCTCGACGCGTCGGCCATGCCGGTGAAGAAGACATGATCCAGACCGGCTCGAAGCAAACTGCCAGCCCGGAATGGCAGGCATTCATGGCCAATCCCGCTGGCTATGCGGATGCGGCCCGGCTGGCGCAATGCTTTGACGGCTCGATCGGCGAGGCTGCCTGCGAGCGTATGTTGCGGTCGCAGCGCCTGCAGGAGCGATTGTCGGAGCTTCTGCTCGATCGTTACGGCCTCAGCGGCGCCGTCTCCAACGAACCAGCCGATGAGATAGACCGGGCGATTGCTTTGTCGTCGGGAGAGGAGGTGGAGGACCTTGCGCTTCGCGCCGGCGCGATCTACTGGGCCGGCAGTCTGGCCGCCGTCATCGATGGACGCCAGGCCGCCGCGTTGCAGGCAGCACTCGGTGCGGAAATCTGCGCTTTCGCAGTCGCCAACCGCGATCTGGCCGGTCCTATGCAGCCGTTGGAGCCCCTTGAAGACATTCATAGTCGTGTCCATGCCGACGGCCTGCGTTGCCTTGGCGCCTGGTGTCAGGCGATGCCGGGCGAAACGAGCATGCGGGTCCGCCTCAAGCTGATGCCGCATGCGCTTGTTGACCAGCCAACAGCCGAACCATTTGCCGAAGCTGGTCCGGCGATTGTTCGACGGGCGATGGGTTAGGCGAGATGGTCGAACCGGGCAAAGCGACCACTGCCGTGCCGAGGCGCCCCGTCGCCCGCATCCTGCGCGCTGCCGAGGCACGCGCCTGGCAGGATGGGCACGCTTTTCTCGACGAGGCCAGGCGTGATGCGCAGCAGTTGCGTGACGCCGCTCGGCGAGCCTATGCGGCCGAATATGCGCAGGGCTATGAGGACGGCAAGGCGCAAGGCGACGCGGATGCCGCGCGTTTGGTGAGCGAGACGGCGGTCAAGGTCGATCGCTATCTTGGTGGGCTGGAAGCCGAAATCACTAGCCTGGCGCTCGATGTGGTCAGGCGCGTGCTGGGAGAATTCGACGTCAGCATGCTGGTCGCCAAGGCGGCCGCGCAGGCCGTCGCTGAAATTCGCCGTGCCAAATATCTGAAGGTCCGAGTTCATCCCGCTTCCGTCAACAGGGTTCGCGACGAACTGAACGCGGTCCTGCGCGAGAGTGACTTGGGCATGACGGTCGAGATCGACGCGGACGATACGCTGGCGACGGGCGCCTGCATCCTCTCGACCGACATTGCCGTCATCGACGCCAGCATCGAGGCACAGCTCGACGCCATTGCCGCTGCGATTTCATCAAAAGCCGAGGCGGCAGCATGACAAGTCCCGCCACCAAGATCGAGAGCCGCCTCGCATCGATCGTTCCGAACCTGCGTTCCGGCCTGCGTGACGATGCCAGCCGACCCAGGAGAGGGCGTGTACGGCGAGTGACCGGCACGGTCATTCACGCGACGGTGGAGGAGGTTCGGATCGGCGAGATCTGCGAACTCGTCGATCCCAGGAACGGCACGGCGACCAAGGCGGAAGTCGTCGGGCTCATGGACGACATGGCGATCCTTGTTCCGCTTGGCGATCTCACCGGTCTTTCAAGCCTTACGGAGGTTATTGCGACCGGAAAGACCCAAACGGTGTCCGTCGGCCCCGGCCTGCTTGGTCGGGTGATCAGCGCGTTCGGCGAGCCATTGGATGGCAAGCCGCTTTCGCCGGATGGCGTTGCCGGCAGCTATCCCGTCAATGCCTATCCGCCATCGCCGCTGGAGCGCAGTTTGATTTCCGAGCCTATCCAGCTCGGAATCCGCGCCCTCGATGGGGTTCTCACCTGCGCGCGTGGGCAGCGCGTCGGTATCTTCGGCGAGCCTGGCGTCGGCAAGTCGATCCTGCTTTCGGATATCGTCAGCGGCACCGACGCAGATGTTGCCGTGGTTGCGCTTGTCGGCGAACGCGGACGTGAAGTGCGCGAATTCATCGAGTATCAGCTTGGGCCGGAAGGGCTGGCGCGCGCAGTCATCGTCGTCGCGACGTCCGACCGGCCGGCGATCGAGCGCGTCAAGGCCGCTTATGTGGCAACCAGCATTGCCGAATATTTTCGCGACCAGGGCAAGCATGTGTTGCTGGCAATGGACAACATCACGCGCTTTGCCCGTGCGCAGCGCGAGATTGGCCTCGCTTCAGGCGAGCCGCCGACGCGTCGCGGTTTTCCGTCTTCGCTTTTTGCAGTTCTGCCCCGATTGCTCGAGCGCTCAGGGCCTGGCCGCGTCGGCTCCATTACAAGCCTCTACAGCGTTCTTCTGGAGGGCGATGGCACGCTGGATCCGGTTGCCGAAGAAATCCAGGCGCTTCTCGACGGCCACGTCTTTCTGTCGAACGAGCTTGCGCAGCGCAATCATTTCCCGGCCATCGACGTGCTGCGCAGCCGCAGTCGCCTCATGGACACGGTGGTGCCGGCTGAGCATCGGTCGGACGCCGGCCGCTTACGGGAGTTGCTCGCCCGCTACGCCGACGTCGAATTGCTGCTGCGCGTCGGCGAATACGAAAAGGGCAGCGATGCGGTGGCGGACGAGGCGGTGGCGAAGATCGACACCATCAACGCCTTCCTGCGACAGCCGTCCGCCACCCACGAAACAATCGAGCAGACACGCGAACGCATGCGGGGGATCGTCAATGAAGGATCGTGACATGATCGCACGATTGCGCGACCTCAGGCGCCACGGTGAACAGCGCGCAAACGAAGCGGTCATCAGGAGATACGCCGCTGCGCAGCGGGCCGCCGGGGCGGTTCGGGAGGCAGCCGCCGCGGTCAGGGAACACCTCCAGCGCACAGCCGACGCCGAGGATGCGGCGTTCGGTTCGCTTGTTGGACAACCGGTGAAGGCCGCCAGCCTTTACAGGCTTCAGGGACAGTTCGAGATCGCCGCCAGGCAAACCGAGCAGCTCCGGGAAAACCAGAAGACGGCCGGCGTCACCGAACAACGACGCAAAGCCGAGTTATCGGCAGCCCGCAATGATCATCGCGCGAGCATGAAGGCCGTGACGAAGCTGGACGGGCTGTTGGAGCATCTGACCAAACGCACTGCGCGTCGTCGCCTGGCGCTGGCCGAGCTTTCCGAGGAAGACGAGCGCCGTCCGCTGCGCTTGCCCACAGAACGATAGTCCAATCCGTGATCGTGAATATGGGAGTGTGATGCCTCAGGCCTTGGCGTCGGCAAAAAAGAAAGCGCGCGCAGAACCGGTCAGACGCACACGCTCGAGCGTTGGCGAGCCGCTGACATTGGAATCTGTTGCGGCTGGGGAGGTTGAGGCATTGAACGCCTTCTACCGCCGTCGTGCTCCCGCGCAGATCACGATTGCCGGGAAAACCATGGCGCTCGCGGCCGTCTGGCCGGCACCGAACCCTGTGGACCAGCCGTTGTGCACGATTGCGTTCACAGTCGCAGACACGGCGGGCAAATTGCGCCTGCCGCTTTCTCTTGTCGAACGGGGCCTTGCCAAGGCTGACGAGTTGATCGACGTGAAACGACTGGCACCCGCTCATGCCGCACTGCTGTTGGAATCCGTATTCGAAGAAGATCTCGAATGGATCGAGAGCAAGCTGGGCGAGACGATCGCCATCACGTCGGTCGAAACAAAAGATACCGGTTTGAACGAAACCGCGTTGGCTTTCGTCCTGAGCGGCAAGGACGAAACCATAGGTTGCGCCTTGCACACCGACAGCGTCGATCTGGCGGTGCGGGCCGGGGGCTTTCTCGACGCGATCGGCAAAGCAAGACCCCCGCTTCCTGCGGAATTCCCGTTGCCGGTCTGCCTTTGGCGCTACGCACTTACAATCAGCCATGGTGATCTCAAAAGCTTGCAACCTGGCGATGTAGTGCTTTTCGATGACGAAGAGGAAGAGGCGGCATTGGTCATTGCCGAGCGCCTTTATGCCCCGGCCGTGCTGACTGCCAGCGGGCTGCAACTGCTTGCCGCCCCGACTGCAATCGCTGGATCGAAATGGGAGTGGACCATGAATCAGAACCCGCCGCCGCACGCCGACCAGACACTGGAAGAGGCAACTCTGGACCAACTGCCGGTTACGCTTGCCTTCGAGCTCGGCCGCACGGCAATGCCTCTCGGCGAGGTAAGGCAGCTTGCGCCCGGTGCTATCGTTCCGCTCGCCAATGTGACGAAGGAGACGGTCGACATCATCGCCAATGGTAAACGCGTCGGCCGTGGCGAGATCGTGCGGATTGGGGAGAGCCTGGGCGTGCGGGTCGCCCGCACGTTCGACAATGCTTGACAATTCGCCCAACCTGCTTGGGATCCTGATTGCCGTCGGCTTCGTCGGTTTGCTGCCGCTGGCAGTCGTCACCATGACCGGGTTCCTGAAAATCTCGGTCGTGCTGTTCCTCATCCGCAATGCGCTCGGCGTCCAGCAGATGCCGCCCAATCTGGTCCTCTACGGCATAGCGCTCGTGCTTACGGTCTATGTCACGACGCCGTTGCTGAGCGAGATGACGGGCCGGCTTCAGGAAGGGCAGGTTCAGTTCCAGAGTACGGACGACCTCGCCAGGGCGGCGCAACTGGTCAGGGAACCATTACAGCAGCACCTCATCAAATTCACGCAGCCGGAAGAGCGGCAGTTCTTTCTTGACGGAACGAACCGCCTGTGGCCGGAACAGGCACGTCAAAATCTGAAAGACGACGATCTTTCGATACTAGTCCCTGCCTTTGTCGCGTCCGAGCTTACGCGCGCGTTTGAAATCGGCTTTCTGCTTTATCTTCCCTTCCTCATCATCGACATCGTTGTTGCGAACATCCTGATGACGCTCGGCATGATCATGGTCTCGCCGGTCCTCATTTCGATCCCGCTGAAACTGTTCCTTTTCGTCGCCATAGATGGCTGGTCGCGGCTGATGCACGGCCTCATCCTGAGTTACGTCTGACGCCGCTAGGAGGTTTGCATGAGCAATGACTTCATCCTGGCGAAGGTCCAAAGCGCGCTTCTGACAGTGCTTTTCGCGTCGAGCCCAGCGATCATCGCGGCGATGGCCGTCGGCATCCTTGTCGGGCTTGCCCAGGCGCTGACGCAAATTCAGGACCAGTCCCTGCCGCAGACGATTAAGCTCGTCGTGATCCTGCTAGTCATCATCGTCTTCGGCCCGCTGCTTGGCCAGCAGATCGCCGAGCAGGCCTCAACGGCGCTGGACGAATTCCCCGTCGTCACGCGTTGAGGCACGCAGATGCCGGTCGAACCATTCTTCGCGTCGGTCAAAGAGCTTCAGTTCTATCTTTTGGCCGGAGCTTTCGCGCTCGCACGCATGACCGGATTCATGCTCCTGATGCCGCTCTTTTCGCGTGTGCCGCTATCGGGCCTTTTGCGCAACGGCGTTGCTCTGGCGCTGGCGGTTCCGGTCTTTCCGATGATCGTGAACAAGCTGACGAACACTGACATCGCGACGACGATGATCGTCGTGTACATGCTCAAGGAGGTCGTGGTCGGGGTAACGCTCGGGCTGGCGATGGGCATACCGTTCTGGGCGGCCGAGGCTGCCGGCGATATCCTGGACCTGCAGCGGGGCTCCACCATGGGGACTCTGATCGATCCGATGATGACCCATGAGACGAGTGCCACCGGCACCTTGCTCGCCGTCATCATGGTCACGATCTACCTGGCTGCCGGCGGCCTCGAACTTTCCTTGACCAGTCTCTACGACAGCTATGGCCTGTGGCCGATCGACCAACTTCTGCCTGTGTTCAGCAAGGATGCAGCCGGCATCTTTCTCGATCTGCTGAACCGCATTCTGATGATGGCATTGACCCTCGTTTTTCCGCTCATCATCAGCATGCTCTTGTCCGACATTGTGCTGGCCTTCTTGGCGCGCGCCTCACCGCACCTGAATGTTTTTGCGCTTTCGCTGATCGTGAAGACGCTGGTGTTTAGCCTCGTCTTTGTACTCTATGCCGCTTTCCTGCTCTTCTACATGAACCGAGACCTTGGCTTCCTGCACGAGGCAGGCCGACAGATAGAAGCGATCGGCTGCCGCAGCTGTTAATGACACCATGCAGATTTGCGCAGGCGTCGGTCCTAAATGAAGCGATCGTTGGCCGGCCAATAAATACAATTTATCGTTGAGGAAAGATTCTGACGATTTGACAAGCAGCCGAGCCGCCAACGATCTTACGCCTCCCGACTTGTCTCTGAAACGCGCATACCCCCTCGGAAGCCATGGCTCGCCTGACCACTTCACCGATCTTCGAGGACCTGCGACTGGTCGATGCGGACAGGCTGCGCAGGCTTGTCAGAATGGGCGCCTATGAGGGGCACACAGGGGGGCTGGCGCACGGCAAGCTCCAGGCCAATGTTGTGATTGTGCCCCGCAGCTTTGCCGGCGATTTCCACCAGTTCTGCATCCGCAACCCGAAACCCTGTCCATTGGTCGGCGTGAATCGCGCCGGCAGCCCATTGATCCCAGCGCTGGGCGACATCGACATCCGCACCGATGCCCCCCAGTACAACATCTATCATTTCGGCGAGCTGACCCGTCGGAGGACGGACATCATCGACCTGTGGCAGGATGATTTTGCCGCTTTCGCGCTCGGCAGCTCGCTGACCGTCGAAGCTGCACTTGCCGAAAAGAAACTGAGCCGCATCGGCTGCGGCAAGGCCTCACCCAAGTTTCGAACCAGGATCAAGACGTATCGCGTCGGACCATTTGGCGGCGAAATGGTCGTCTCGATGCGTCCGATAAGCCGTTGCGATGTCGACAGGGTTCGCGCCCTTACCGCACGCTTCCCGCATGCCCACGGCTCTCCCATCCATGTCGGAGATCCCACGGTCATCGGAGTAGCCGACTTGATGGCTCCCGACTGGGGCGATGCAGTCAAAATCATGGACGGGGAGGTCCCTGTATTCTGGGCCAGCAGCGTAACCGCACAGGATGCACTTGCTCGTGCCGAACTCGCGACCTCGATCACGGTATCGCCGGGGCACATGCTGATCACCGATGTGGATGCACGAGCCGATGCGGGCGCTTTCAAAGTCTACTAGCAGTTCTTCTCACCGGTCAGCGGTAATGCTATTCGAGATGCGAAATGCGGTGAGGGTCGGTCTCGATCTGCCTCACCGCATCTTCGATCATGTTGCAGTGGCCCAACCTTATGCACTCGAGGCAGTGAAGCTCCCCGGCAAGTGCTCCCACTACGTGATAACCATTTGGTAACCTTCCGAACTGGAAAGTGAAAAAGTACTGGCTCCTTTTGCCCTTGATTGATGTTAGGGCTGCTATCCAGCGAGACAAAGGAGAAAAGACCGCGATGGCCACGGTTCTGAACGCCAAGGGCGTTCCACTTCCCTACAGCGGCTCCTCCGTAAAGTGGTATTCGGCGACGAGTTCCAGCTCAACACTTTATGGCAGCACATACAACGACTCGATGTATGGGGACGGCAGCGTCACCGTCACAATGCGTGGCGGCAAGGGCGATGACATCTATTATCTGTATTCCTCGAAAAACAAAGCGGTCGAGCTGTCCGGCGAGGGGGTGGATACCATCTCGACTTGGATGAGCTATAAGCTCCCAACGAATTTCGAGAACCTGACGGTCACCGGCGATAAACGCTATGCTTTCGGAAACGAGCTGAACAACATCGTTAGCGGCGGCTCCGGCCAACAGACGCTCGACGGCTTAAAGGGCGATGACGTGCTCAAGGGCGGATCCGGGGCGGACATTTTCGTCGTCAACCCCGGCAACGGCAGTGATCTGATCCTGGACCTTGGCGCGACGGATACCGTTCGCGTCGGGAGCTACGGCTTCACCTCCTTCGAGGAGGTGCGCGCCAACATGGTCCAGTCGGGAGCCAACGTCCGACTTAATCTGTCCGATAGCGAGTTTCTCGTCTTCGCCAACAAGACCATCGGCGATTTCACCGCAAGCCAGTTCAAGCTGGGCGTGGACAGGTCGGCTCTGGAACTCACCTTTTCGGACGAGTTCGACACGCTGGACCTGTGGAACGGCTCGAGCGGCACCTGGGATTCGAACTACTGGTGGGGGGCCGCGAACGGCAGCACGCTCACGACCACAAACGATCTTCAATGGTACATCGATACCGACTACGCCCCGACACGGTCCGTCAATCCGTTCAGCATTGAGGACGGTGTTCTCACGATTACCGCCGCCCGGGCTCCTGAGGCGATCCGGCCCTATATAAATAATTACCAATACACGTCAGGTTTGCTGACGACCTACGAATCCTTCGCGCAGACCTACGGCTATTTTGAGATTCGGGCCGATATGCCCGAAAAACAAGGTGCATGGCCGGCCTTCTGGCTTCTCCCGGAGGACGGCTCCTGGCCACCGGAACTGGACGTCATAGAGATGTTCGGTCAGGATCCAAACAAGCTCATTCTGACAGGCCACTCGAACGCGACGGGAACTCATACAACAGTGGGCTCGACTGCCTATACCTCGGATACCGGAGGGTTCCACACATACGGCGTGCTTTGGACAGAAGACGAACTCGTCTGGTATTTCGACGACGTCGAAGTCGCTCGTGCCGCAACGCCTGCCGACATGCATGACCCGATGTATATGCTGGTGAATATGGGGATTGGTGGCCAAGCGGGAGCGCCCGCCGACGGGCTTGCGACGCCTGCGGAAATGCAGATCGACTACATCCATGCCTATGCGTTGCAAGATTGGATTATCTAACATTTGACAGATGGGCTCGGCACCGCCACGTTCGTCATCAGGCCTGATTTCGGGCGCGGTCATTGCTGCCTGAGACCGAACTGGAACTGATTTGAAGCCGACGTCGCATCCCATTCCACCTGAACCGCCGCGGACGACACTCGCGGCGGTTCTGGCCGCGTTTCGGCGAGCGTTGGCAGGAATTGCATTGATGAGCGGCGTCGTCAATGTTCTGGCGCTGACCGGCTCGTTCTTCATGCTGCAGGTCTACGATCGCGTCATACCCGGCCGCAGCGTGCCGACGCTCGTCGGGCTTGCCGTGTTTGCCGGCACGCTTTTCGTCTTTCAGGGCGTTCTCGAACTCATCCGGTCGCGTTTGCTGGTGCGCATCGGCATGGCGCTGGACGCGCGCTTGAGCGGACAGGTCTATGCCGCCCTCATGCGTTTGCCGCTGCGCACCAAGCTCGCAGGCGACGGCCTTCAATCCTTGCGTGATCTTGACCAGGTGCGATCGTTCATGTCGAGCGCCGGTCCGACCGCGCTTTTCGACCTGCCATGGATGCCGCTCTATCTCGCAATCTGCTTCCTGTTCCATTTCTGGATCGGCATGACGGCGCTGGCCGGCGTGGTCATTCTCTTCAGCCTGGCATTGCTTGCCGAAATTCGCACGAGAGAGCCCGCCAGAAAGGCAAACAGTCAAGCGGCAGCGCGCAATACACTTGCCGAAGCGACGCGCCGCAATGTCGAGGTTCTGCAGGCCATGGGCTTTGGCTCGCGCATCGCCGAGCGCTGGGCAGGGATCAATGCTGACTATCTCGACACCAATGCAACAGCGAGCGACCTTGCCGGGACACTCGGAACGATCTCGAAAATCCTGCGAATGATGCTGCAATCGGGTATCCTGGCGATCGGCGCGTATCTCGTCATCCATCAGCAAGCGACCGGCGGCATCATGATCGCCAGTTCGATCATGATGAGCAGGGCACTCGCACCAATCGAACTGGCTATCGCGCACTGGAGGGGTTTCGTCACCGCCCGCCAGGCCTGGGCCCGCTTGACCCAGCTTTTGGTCCTGCTTCCCGAAACTGCGACAAGTGTCTCGCTGCCTGCGCCGAAATCTGCTCTTTCGGTCGAAAGTATCAGTGTCACGCCGCCGGGGGAGCGTCGTATGGTCGTGCAAGACGCCAGCTTCGCATTGGAAAAGGGCGTCGGCCTCGGCATTGTGGGGCCGAGCGCTTCCGGCAAGTCATCGCTCGTGCGCGCGATTGCCGGCATATGGCTCCCAGTTCGTGGAACGGTCAGGCTGGATGGCGCAACGCTCGACCAGTGGTCGCCGGAAGAGCTGGGCAAGCATGTCGGCTATCTCCCGCAGGATGTGCAATTGTTCGACGGCACCATTGCCGAGAATATCGCGCGCTTCGAACCGCAAGCGCCATCGGACAAGATACTGGCGGCCGCGCGCGCGGCCGGCGTTCATGATCTCGTCATCCATCTGCCGGAAGGCTACGAGACGCGGGTCGGCGAGGCCGGGTCGGCACTTTCGGCCGGCCAGAGGCAGCGGGTTGCACTTGCACGGGCGCTCTATGGCGATCCGTTCCTCGTCATCCTCGACGAGCCCAATTCCAATCTCGATTCGGAGGGTGAGGCTGCACTGACGGTGGCGATCCAGGGCGTGCGCGCGCGAGGCGGTGTTGCCATCGTGGTCGCACACCGGCCGAGTGCGCTGGCGAGCCTGGATCAGATTCTTGTGATGGCGAACGGCCAGGTCCAGGCCTTTGGCCCGAAGAATGAGATCTTGAACAAGATAACTCGCCCAGCAGGCGTTCCCTTGAAGGTCGTCTCTGGCCCTGAAGAACCTGCATCCTGATGGCAGAACGCACTGCATCCGCGATTGACCGGACCATTCGGCGCTATCTGCTTGGTGGGGTCGCAGCTTGCATACTTCTGATTGGTGGGGCCGGAAGCTTGGCTGCCGTCACCGAGATTTCCGGGGCCGTGATTGCTTCGGGAAAGCTGGTCGTCGATTCCAGCGTTAAGAAGGTGCAGCATCCGACGGGTGGCGTTGTCGGTCAAATCTTCGTCCGGGAAGGCGATGCCGTGAAGGCGGGCCAGGTTTTGATCCGCCTCGATGAGACGATCACCCGGGCCAATTTGGCGATCGTCACGAAGAGCCTGGACGAATTCGAGGCGCGCCTGGCTCGCCTCGAGGCCGAGCGCGACGGCAAAGCAAGCATCAGCTTTCCAGCTTCGCTAGTGTCACGCCAGGATGCCCCCGAGATCGGTCGGGCGATGGCCGGCGAGCAATCGCTGTTCGAATTTCGCCGACAGGCACGCGCCGGCCAGAAGGCCCAGTTGGCAGAGCGCATTGCGCAGCTTGCCGAAGAAGTTTCCGGCTTGACCGAGCAAAGAGATGCCAAGAGCCAGGAAATCAAGTTGATCGGCTTTGAGCTCGAAGGCATGCGCAGACTTTGGCAACGCAAGCTGGTTTCAATCGATCGCATAACTGCGCTTGAACGCGATGCCGTGCGGCTCAAAGGTGAGCACGGGCAACTGACCGCGGCCATAGCGCAATCTAAGGGTCGTACATCCGAAATCCGTTTGCAGATCATTCAGATCGACCAGGATTTGCGCAGCGAGGTGGCGACCGAACTGCGTGACGTCCAGGCAAAGATCTCTGAATCCGTCGAGCGCAAGGTCTCGGCCGAAGATCAGCTCAAGCGGATCGATATACGCAGTCCGCAGACCGGCGTCGTTCATCAGCTTGGTGTGCACACGGTCGGTGGCGTTATTTCTCCGGGCGAGCTCATCATGCTGATAGTCCCTGTGACAGACGACCTGACCGTCGAGGCGCGCGTGGCACCCCAAGACATCGATCAATTGACGTTAGGGCAAAGCGCGACGCTGCGGCTGTCGGCATTCAATCAGCAAACAACGCCGGAGCTGAATGGTGCCGTCAGCAAGATTTCCGCCGACCTCAATGTCGATGAGAAAACAGGCGCTGGCTTTTACACCGTGCATGTTGTTTTACCGCGCACAGAGCTTACCAGGCTCAAGGGCCTGGCCCTGGCGCCTGGAATGCCTGTCGAGGTGTTCTTTTCGACCGGCAGCCGCACCATGCTGTCCTATCTCGTGAAACCTTTGGCGAACCAAATCCAACGGGCATTCAGGGAAGAATAGGCCGCGATTCGGGCGAGCCGACGAGCTGAACTCCGGAACAACGACGCGATTTTGCCGTTTCGCCTGAAACTGGAAGTGATCCACATGTCCGGGTTGACGAATGAAGAGATCGAGGGGCGGCTGAACGCCCAGCGAGAGACTCTGGCGCTGGTCGTCGCGCTGCTTGCCGGCCGCGACGCGACTTCCGAGCGAATATGGGCCGAACTGGAGGCCCGTTTTCAATTCCAGAACAATCAGGAAGACCCCGGCGCCCTGCCAAGCAGCGCGTTCGCCATTGAGAGCGCAATGATGCGGGAGTTTAAGCTGATCTTCGAGGAAGCGCGGGCACGCAAGGCGGAATGGAACGACACGGACAAGCCACCCACAAGAGGCGCTACCTGAAAATCGCGAGCCCGGCGAGTGCGACGCTGCACCAAGTTCGCTTCGCTGCGGAGTGGCCAATCGAACGCTGCATCGGGCTTGGCGACAATGGCTCTAGACCAATTGATGCCAAACAAATCTTGAGGCTCGGCCGCGGAGAGCGTTGCGCCGAGGGAGCCCACAATTCCGAATAGACGGACGGAACAGATCCGTCGCTCCCGATGGGATAGCCATATTTTTTCTGGCCTGACTCGGAAACATTTCCGGCATGCCAGTGTTTAACGCCCTGAGTGGGCGCGAGGCGCAGTTCCTCTGCCTGTGAGGCGATCCTCCCTTTGGAGTGTAAAGATGCCGGCATCCGCCATGACAGAGGTCGAGGAAGTCAGGATCGAGCCCGACGGGCTCATTGGGCTGCTGGGCGTGCCGCACGGTGCGCAAGGCATCGTCATCTTCGCTCATGGCAGCGGAAGTGGACGGCTCAGTCCGCGCAACAATCACGTGGCCGCCGCACTTCGGCAGGCCGGACTGGCGACCCTTCTCGTTGACCTTTTGACGTCGATCGAGGAACGCGACAGGCGAAATGTCTTCGACATTGACCTGCTTGCATCGGGGCTCGCGCTGGCGACGCATTGGGCGGCTGCGGAAGCACGAACCAGAAGGCTTGTCCCACTTTATTTCGGGGCAAGCACTGGCGCGGCAGCCGCGCTGGTGGCCGCCTCACGCCCGGATGCAGGTATCGCGGCTGTCGTCTCGCGCGGCGGCCGGCCCGATCTGGCGATGGACGCGTTGCCGGCCGTGCGTGCCCCGACACTGCTGCTGGTCGGCGGCCTGGACGGGCCGGTGATCGGGATGAACGAGCGTGCCCTTGCCGCGCTGAAAGGCGAGAAACAGTTGATCATTATCGACGGTGCCGGCCACCTCTTCGAGGAGCCGGGCACAATGGACGAAGTGGTCAGACACGCCACGCGATGGTTCCTCGAGCATCTCGCGCCTCCGCAAGGGCCGAGGCAATGATCCTGGGCAGCCTAAAACTCGATGCATACAAGGAAAACGAATCCAGTTCGAAGGTGCTGAGCGAGCCGAGGAAGGCCGAAGCGCACCACGCCATCGGGCCTCTCTTCCAACGCGAACGGGCCTGACTTATGGCAAATCACGGCGCGCCCCTTCCGACGGTCCTTATCACCGGAAGCAGCGGCTTCCTGGGGCAGGCGATTGCGCGAGGTTTGATTGACCGCTACCGGGTTATCGGCCTCGATGTTGCAAAACCGAAGCATCCCCCCGCCGGCATGGAGACGATCGAGATCGATCTCACCTCCGATGAGAGCGTGAGTAGGGCTGTGAAAACAGCGCGGGAGCGCGGCGGTCGCATCGCCGCGGTCATCCACCTCGCGGCCTATTACGACACGACCGGCAAGGACAATCCGAAATATGACGCCGTCACCGTGCAGGGCACGCGCCGGCTCCTGCATTCGCTGACGGCGATCAAGACCGAGCAGTTCGTGTTCTCCAGCACGCTTCTCGTCCATGCCCCAAGCCCGGGGAGGGGCACGAAAATCAATGAGGACTCGCCGCTCGACCCGGCCTGGGCATACCCAAAATCGAAAGCCGAAACCGAGGCGCTGATTTCGAGGGAGCGCGGCGAAATCAAGACGGTGATCCTGCGGCTCGCCGGCGTCTATGACGAAGACTGCCGGGCGGCCTTTATTGCCCAGCAGATTGCCCGCATCTTCGAGCGCTTGCCGACCGCCTATTTGTTCGCCGGCGATATCACCACCGGCCAGCCCTATCTGCACAAGGACGATCTCGTCGATGCGGTGGTGCGTACCGTCGACCGGCGCGCCGAACTTCCGGCCGAGACCGTGCTTCTGATCGGCGAAGAAGACACACCGTCATACGAGGAGATGCAGAAGCGCATCGGCCGGCTCATCCATGGCGAGGACTGGCGGACCCTGGCGCTGCCGAAGCAGCTGACGAAGCTGGGCGCGTGGGTGCAGTCGGAGGTACTCGATCAGGACACCGACATCGAACCGTGGATGATCGAGAATTCGGACGATCATTACGAGATCGACATCTCGCGGGCCAAAGCTCTGCTGGGCTGGGCGCCTAGACACAGCCTGTTGGACACATTGCCGGAGATGATCCGCCGGCTGAACCAGGACCCCACAGACTGGTACGCGGCCAACAAACTTGATCCGCCCGTTGTCGCGGCTTCGGGTCCCGAGATCGAGCAGGCCGAAAGGCGACTTAAGGGACCGCTCGAACGAAGCAAGGAAGACGTCGAAGCGGCGATAAAACGGCATCGGTCCAGGACACTTTGGGCGCCGATGACCAACGCTGCGTTCGGACTGTGGTTGGTCACATCACCGATGACGGTTGGCCTGTTCGATCCCGTCGCAGCCGCAATGCCACCCGCTCTGGGGCACGCTGTCGCGGAGCCGCAATTGCGCAACGCCAGCCTCGGCGTCAGCGAGATCGTTTCCGGCCTGCTGGTGACGATCTTTGCGTTGATGGGCATGTCCCGACGCTGGCGCTGGGTGCAGTGGATCACGGCGTCGCTCGGAGTTTGGGTGATGCTGGCGCCGTTGCTGTTTTGGACGACCAGCGCCGCCGCCTATGCCACCGACACGCTCGTCGGCATGCTGATCGTCGCCTTTGCAGTGATGATCCCGCCGACCCCTGGCATCAGCCGCCGCGCGCTGGCGGCCGACGACGACATTCCGCTGGGCTGGACCTATTCGCCATCGACCTTCACGCAGCGGATTCCGATCGTGGCGCTGGCCTTCGTCGGCCTATTCGTGTCGCGCTATCTCGCCGCCTTCCAGATGGGCCACGCGGATGGGCTGTGGGATCCGTTCTTCGACCCCGGTGGCGCACCGGTGCGCAACGGCAGCGAGGTTGTGGTGACGTCATGGGTCTCGAAGGGTTTCCCAATCGCCGATGCCGGGCTCGGCGCGCTTGCCTATTGCCTCGATATCCTCGCCGGCGCGATCGGCGACCGCCGGCGCTGGCGCACCATGCCGTGGATGGTACTCCTCTTCGGCTTGCTGATCGTTCCCCTTGGCGTGGTCAGCGTCTCCTTCATCATCATCCAGCCACCGCTGATTGGCGCGCTGTGCACGCTCTGCATCCTCCAGGCCGCCGTCACGGTGGTGCTGATCCCTTACTCGGTCGATGAGGTGCTGGCGACCATCCAGTATCTCTGGGGCGCCACGAGGGCGGGCGAGCCGTTCTGGCGTACCTTCTGGATGGGCGGACCGGCGCTGTCGGAGAACCAGACGCCTGGGGCCGACCTCGACCGTCCGGTTTTCGAGGTGCTGAAGGAATTTGTCACCGGCGGCGTGAACTTCCCATGGACGCTGGTAGCGAGCACGCTGCTCGGCGCCTTGCTGATGACGACGCCATTGATCATTGGCACGCAACCACCGCTCTACTTCAGCGATCATGTCGTCGGCTGTCTCATTATCATGGTCGCAGTCACGGCCATGGCCGAAATTGTCCGGCCTGTGCGCTTCCTCAATGTCGTGCTCGGTGCGTGGATCGCGGTCTCACCTTTTGTGCTCGCCGGCGGTGGAACCACGGCGATCGCGGCGGACGTTACGATCGGTCTGGCGCTGATCGTGCTCAGCCTGCCGCGCGGCACGCGCAGCGACCAACACTATGGCGGTTGGGATCGAGCGATTGTCTGAGCAACTCGACTTCAGCACCTGGCGAGGCGAAGCGCGCGTGACGATCTGCAGGAGCAGGTCAAGGAAGAGATCGAGTTGCCTGAACGAGGCTCTGCCTGACGGCGCAGGTCTAGATTTTTTCGCCGAGCAGGATCCTCGCATCCTTGGCCGCGACGATGAACGCTTGGCGCGCGACCCTTGGCGGCTTTTCGCCGCGGATAACTGCAAGGCAGGCTTCAATTGCGGCGAGTCGCGTCTTGGACGCTGGCGTCGGCCAGTCCCTCAGCACCACCTCAGCCGCGTCGGAGACCGAGACAACAACCCTGTCGCGATCGATCCGGCCAGGTTGAACAACAATCGGCTTTCTGAAACGTTTCGTTCGCACGATACTCTCCAAAGCGGCAATATGTTAGCCGCGTCTGATCTTTGTCGCCACCCCAAATGTTAATTGCCGTCGGACTTGCCACTGCCCTTGATCAAAGCCGCCGGGCTCTCCCAACACAAGCAGAGGTGGCCAGAGCGCGACGGCGCGCTATCTCATCCGGCTCGACAGGCTCGATGACGGCATGCCGAAATTCGGGCTCGTTGGTCGATATCGTCCGCAAGGCTGTGAACGACCATGATTTATTTCACGGCCGACACACATTTCAGCGATCCCCGCATTCTGCGTATCGATCGTCGCCCGTTCGGCTCGCTGGCAGAACACGATCGAACACTGATTTCACTCTGGAACGAAACCGTCAGTCCGGACGACGAGGTCTGGCATCTCGGCGACTTTGCGAAGGGGTCGGCCGAATTCGTTTCATCGCTCCTGTCGTCGCTTCATGGCCGGAAGCATTTGATTATCGGCAACAACGACGGCGCAGCAACCGTCGGCGCCGCTGGTTGGGCCAGCACTCAACATTATAAGGAGCTGACGATAGACGGCAGGTTGCTGATCCTTTGCCACTATCCTTTTCGCACCTGGAATCAGATCGGCAAGAAATCGATCGATCTGCATGGCCATTCCCACGGCAGACTAAGCCCGGTTACGCGCCAGTACGACACGGGCGTCGACAGCTGGGATTTTCGCCCGGTCACCCTTTCCGCCATCCTTGCACGCCGACGTCGACGAACCGCCCCACCGGGATCTTCAACACAAGTGATCGAAAAGCGCGGGTGATCCCGGCTGTTGCCTAGATGTTGGTGTTCATCGTCCCGGTTGAGAAGGGCTTCCGACCCCTAGATGTGCCGAGAACTCTGCACGCAGTTTGCCCTCGTGTCCGAGATAGCGGGGCGAAAAGTGCATCGGCACGGCATGTTCAACACTGGCAAGCCTGGCGATCGTGCCGGCTTCGGCTGCCGTGAGATGGCGCTTCGCGGCGGCCAGCTCGCGATCTTCCTGCAGGAAGCCCGCTTCGATAAACAGCTGGTTAGCGCCGTGCGCAAGCGCAACGACACGCGCAAGATTTGCCTCGTTGAATGCGAGATCGGTCGCATAGACGATCCTCTGTCCGGGGCCGGTTCTCAGGGCTCCGGCACCGAGCAGCTCGCCGACCGAGATATGTCGATCCGCGGTTGGGGCGAGCGTCGTTTCCGGATCAGCTCCGCGCCGGACCGCACGCTTGGCTTCGCTCAACCACGGTCCGACAGGCAAACCCAATGCTTCCAGCTGCGGTTTTTGCACGTTGACCCGGATCTTTTCCTGAAACGCGAATGCAAGGCATGGAACGCCGTGGTCGAGCATTGCTGCTTCGATAAGGAAATCGGGATCGTTGAGCAGGATATTTCCCTCGGCTGGATTTGAGGCCGTATCCTGCCGAGTGAAGCCCGATCGCGCCCGAAAGAGGCGGGAATGACGAAATCCGGCCGGCGTCCAGTCGCAGGCGGCTATCATGAAGTCGTGGGACTGTTCGTCGAGGAGATTCCATGTGTATGCGTTGAGCTTGGCTTGCACGGCCTCGGTCAACCCAGGCGGGCCGAAGAAATGCACTGTTTTATTCCTGTATAGAAATAACCGCAGCAGCCGATCGAAGCCGGCGAAGTGGTCCATGTGCATATGTGATACGAATACGTGGCTGACGCGCAGGATTTCGCGCGGCGAAAGTGGCGACAGATCACCAATGTCGAAGAGCATCGCCCGGTTGCCGAATCGGAAATCCAGAAGAAGCCCCGCATCCGAGAAGGGGTCGTTGACCAGGCGCGGCTGAACCAGCAACGTCACCGGATCCATCCGATACTGTTTTCGAATTTCGCCACTATGCGGTCACCTTCAGACACGACCTGGACCTTACGTCTACCTCTCTAATCGCGCGCTCCGGGTACCGGTTCCCGACGTATATCGTTCGAAAGGACGCAGAAGACGGCGAGCCGGCCAAGTCAGGCTGAACGTTTCTGCCATCTTGCGCGTTCTCTTGGGTCGGACTGAGCCGCGGGCCGAAACATCGGCAACCCGCGGCCATAATGAGGTTGCACCCCAAGAACGAGCAACATGACCGAGCACAGAGGCAGTCAGCCGAGCGAAGCAAAAGGGACCGTGATCGCATTCTCCGCGCCGGGCTGCGAGCCTCTCTACGCACACGAACGGGAAGCTATGGCTGCCGTTGCCCGCACGATTGCGCGCCTCAAGGGATTTGCCTTCCAGCAGGGTCTAGTCAACAGCAGCGGCAACGACGAGGGCTTGTATTTCGTGCCGGACGACAGCTTGCTTGCCACTGATGCGGCACGGCTGGGTATCAACGGGCCGCAAGACCTCTTCGGCGGCGTGGTGCCTTGGCGCTTCGCAATGACCAAGGCCATAACCCATGAACTGGTCGACGGCTTGGCCAAGCGACCGAACGAATGGTCAACCGGCTTCGGCAGAACTGTCAGCGCAGCAGTATTGCCTGGCTACACCGTATTTTCGCGACCCGATGCGCTGCGTGCAGCGGAACGTCTGCTGAGGCTCGGGCTGGCCCGACTTAAGCCACCGCTTTCCTCGCGAGGCCAAGACCAGCACGTCGTTCGCACGGTTGCTGACGTCGAGAGACTGCTCGAGCAATACCGCTCCCCCGACCTGGACGAGTGCGGTCTTGTGCTCGAAGCGGACCTTAGTGACATCGTCACGCTGAGCGTAGGCAGAACGGAGATCGATGAAATCATGATCGCCTACTACGGCACTCAAAGGACGACGACCGATAATGCGGGACAATCCGTTTATGGCGGATCCGATCTCATTGTAATGCGCGGCGGATGGGAAGCTCTCGAAGACCTTCGACTTCCTCGCGCATTAGCTTTGGCAACGGTGCAGGCGAGGGCCTATGACGCGGCGATGGCTGAGTATCCTGGATTTTTCGCCTCGCGGCGCAATTACGATATCGGCCAGGGCGTCGATTCGTCGGGTATCTGGCGATCCGGTGTGCTCGAAGCCAGCTGGCGCATTGGCGGCAGCAGTACTGCCGAGCTTGCGGCAATAAAAATTATGAAGCAGGACCCCGACATCCAACTCGTCCGTGCGTCCGCAGTTAAGGAGTTCGGCAATACCAGCCGGCTACCGGTGAACGCGGACGTTCACTTTCAAGGAGAAGACCCCGATGAGGGTCCGATTACGCGCTATACCGTCGTCACGCATGCGACCCGGGAGCCGCCAAAGAAAGCGGCCGATTAACCTCTTAGGCTGATGCGATCGTCTTGCACTGTCGGATTTGTCCCGTGCTATCCTGTGCCATTTGCGCCGGCTCATGAGCGTCAAAATTAAGATCGCAAAACGCTTATGACCACGGAACATCCGCAGGCGGCTTTCCGGGCTGGATGAGATCGAAGCCGACGAAGCCATCAGAAAACTCAAGCGGGGAGAGTTGACATCCGACAACATTCCCCCAACGGCTCAGTCTGGTTGGCCTCCGACCAAAGACGGCATATAATGGGTCAAGTTGCCTTGCCCCCTTCGTCTTCGAACCGAGAGCGGACTGGTTCAGTGTTGCAAGATCGGGAACCGCGTAAGCCGTTGTCCAGAACCGCACTGGCAGCAATTGCAATTATCTGCGCGCTAATTCTTGCTGCGTTTTTCATCGGCTTTGAATATTCGGCCCCTGACGAAGGCGCGCTCGTTATTCCCGGATCGCAACAATCGCCGTGATGCCCCCTATCGCTGTACATTTCTGACCGAGCTCGTCAGACCAGCGCGAGCGAGGTTGCAGGGGCCATATTTCCAGTGCATTCTCGCCATCGTCCATGACCAAGCAGTATCTCAACCACCAGTTGGAGTGCCCTTATTGCCTGACAATAAGGCTGAGGATTCCGGCCGACGCCGGTCCTGACGACCGGATCTTTTGCGACGACTGCGGCGAATTCCTGGGTACATGGGACGATCTGCTTACCGATTTTGAGAAGCAGGGCGGGCAGGATGGAGTGTTCCGTCTCGAAAAGGGCCGTATCAGGCGGATCGATTGAGCCGATGGCTGCGACATCCGAAGCGATGCGAACAGTTCCCTCGTCGGTGATTTTGCTTAAGCGCATGGTCTGCCGAAAAGGAGCTCGCGGCTCCTGAGCGCGGGCCGACCGGGGCACGGGCCCGAAAGGCGAGCGAGCGAAGCTCGTGCGATATCGACCATTTCCTCGCGCCTCCGCTCACCAGAGTAAGCCTTGCAGCACCCGTGCGACCCAAAGCTTCGGAAAAATTTCCCAGCGGCCCGGATCGTCAGGGAACTTGTTGCCGACCGGCGGGGTTATCGGACGCCTTCATATTTTAAGGAGGCTAGCTCCAACCCCAGCGGGAGACGACCATGGCAACCACGAAGAAAGCCGCAAAAGCGGCAACCAAGGGTCTCGAGGACCTGTTCCTCGACGGACTCAAAGACCTCTACTACGCCGAAAAGAAGATACTGAGGGCGCTGCCGAAAATGGCCAAAAGCGCGGAGTCGGAAAAAGTGACTGCTGCCTTCGAAAAACATCGTATGGAAACGGAAGGTCACGTCGATCGCCTCGAGGAAGTGTTCGAGAAATTCGGCAAGGCAGCACGGGGCAAGACCTGTCCGGCGATCGACGGCATCATTGAAGAGGGCTCTGAGATACTCGAAGACTATGAAGGTGCTCCTGCGCTCGATGCCGGACTGGTAGCAGCGGCGCAAGCCGTCGAGCATTACGAGATCGCCCGGTACGGAACTCTTATCGCCTGGGCAGAACAGATGGGAAAGGCCGATGTTGCTGCCCTTCTCAAAGAGACGCTCAAGGAAGAGGTCGCGACGGACGAAGCGCTGACGGGTCTAGGCGAGGGTGGTGTCAACCAACGTGCTCTTCAAGCGGCCGCGTAATTCCCTATGCCGCCGGCTTGCGGAGCCCCGGCGAGGGATTGCCAGGGGCTCCGCTCCGAAGTGGGTCGTGAAGCAACCAAAGATGCGGCTCTGGCAGCAGCGCATCGCCGGCTGTTTTATCATTGGTCTGGGCATTCGCATGGCCGTGAGTGGCGGAGCGACCCGTTAAAATAGCCCACCCCCACGCGGCTATCCATCCTCCTGCCTCACAGTCGCTAATCAAAAGGCGGGCCGTTGCCCGCCTTCCATGGTTCAGTTACTACCACCGCCGAGCTTTTTGACACTGCTGCAGAATTCAGGGTGGGTGTTGGCGGCGTTGGCGTTTGCCGCCTCCTCATCGCAGACTTTTGTCATTGCCATGCGGTCCTCGTCCGTCAGCGCTTTCCAAGCTGCCGTGAACTCGTCGTCGGACCGCAGAGTCGTCATGCTGGAGTCCGTGTAGAACGGCTCCATCTTTGCGGGGTCATCCAAGGCAGACGTGCCTGTTTCGGTGCCTGCCGCAAGAGAAACGCCGCTTACCATAGAAAGCGCCATCGCGCCTAAACAGATCATCTTGTAACTCATGACAAGACCTTTCCGTTGTTTACTGGTCGCTAATGGAACGACCTACTGGCAAACGGCGTGTTTCAGAAAAGGTTCCTTTCTCACTTGCTGGCACGGCACTTGACCGGTGCTTTCTACAACCCGGATGCATTGCCAAGAGCGCGCTTACCTCTATCCTGAGCTGGGGCAAAATCTGCTAGCGTTCCTTAATGGCTCATCACCAGCTACCATTGGCGTCGATCGAGCCGACGCCACGCCGCGCTCTTCGGTCGGCGAGGAACATGTAAGAGAAGCAGAGCGGTGTTGTCTTGCAAGACGATGGCGGGCGGGCGACGCCGGTTCTCGGCTTCGATGTCCACATATGGCGGATCGCCCTCGATGCTCCAATTTCACAATTGGACCCGGCGGCGCTTAGATGTCGCAGCGCCGCCTCGCCACGCTGGAGGTCCGCAGCGCCAGCAAAGTCTATGAGAGCGGCGGCTCTCCGGTCACCGCGCTGGCTGAAGGTTCGCTGACCTTGAGCCCCGGCGCCGTCAGCGGCATCGTCGGCCCGAGCGGCTCGGGCAAGACGACACTGCTGATGATCGCCGGTCTGCTGGAGGCTCCGACCACGGGAGAGGTTCTACGGCAAGGTAATTTCGCGTCCCGGTGCTAAGCTCAACGAGCTGCGGACCTTCAGGCGGACCCAAATTGGCTTTGTATTCCAGAAGGCGAATTTGATCCCTTTCCTCACGGCGGCCGAGAACGTCGCCATCGCCATGCAGGTCAACGATGTCGGCCGACAGCAGGCGCAGGTGCGAGCCGCGAGGCTGCTCGATGCGTTGGGCATGGGGCATCGCGGCTCCAACTATCCGTCCCGGCTTTCCGGCGGCGAGCAGCAGCGCGTTTCGATCGCGAGGGCCCTGGCTAACGATCCCACTGTCATTCTGGCCGACGAACCCACCGCTGCGCTGGATGGCACGCGGGCGGAGATGGTGATGAAGGTCTTCAGGCATCTGGCGGATAGTCGCAATGTCGCGATCTGCGTTGTGACCCACGATACGCGCTGGATGACCTACTTCGATTCGACGCTCGAACTCGAAGACGGCCGAGCACGAAGGTAGACACCTGCCGCTGCAAATGCGGTCGCACGCCGTTACCGCCGGTTGCCGCGTCTACAGACCAGTCTGCGTTTCAGCGATGTGGATCCATCGGGTGGCTCGGTGATAGGCGGCTCGCTGAACAAGAGCTATGCATCAGTGCCGGATGAATGGAACATCTGCCGATAATTGCCGTTGATATGCTCATCAGGCGAAAGGGCTGCATATGTCAAAACTTCAGGCGGCAACTCCAGAGGATTTGCAACGGCTCAAGCTCGAAGCGTCGGCTTACTTTGGCCCGAAAATGCTCAAAGAAGCATTATTGCGCCTTTGCCAGGCTTGCGGAGCCGATAGCCTTGACCGGTTCGAGAAAACCATGGTCGATCAGATCGAGGCAATGCGTGATGATGATAATAGGGCCAACTTCGAAACACTGAAGGAATTTGCCATCGAACAGCTTTATGCCTGTGTTCGAGAGGTTAGTTCTTCACCTGATATGAAGCAGCCGCTGGAGGAAACTGAAACCCGAAGGACACCTGGTCGGTCGCAAAAGCCGGAAACCTTGGAAGACCAGTTGCAGGCCGGCCTTGAGGATTCCTTCCCCGCAAGCGACCCGCCTGCCGTGGTGTCCACAGCGATCCCCGGCGGGTCGAAAAAGCTGGTCGGGACTGACGAAGTCCTGAAAAAGAAGCGAGAGGACGAGGCTAAGAATAAGAACCGGTCATAAGTAGCCCGTCCGAGCGAAAGGGATGCTTCCGCCCACTTTGTTGCCGCGGCTCCGGTCACCATGCGAACAGATGGCCAGCATGCACCGGCGTCAGAGCTTGACGGCCGCCTCTCGCGCCCACAGCCGCAATTTCCGGCAGGCCAGGACAAATTCCTCAGCCGCTTCTTTTGACTGCAGCCTTATCAGTCCTTCATCCGCATCGGCACCTGCCTTGCCCAGAAGCGACTCGGCTTCCGACGTGAAACCGATGAATAGGGCGGGACATTTCCCTTGGCTGCCCCGATCAAGCGGGCGGGATTCGCCGCAACAGGAGCTCAGCCGCAAAACGCACGGCCCGCGCGTATTTCACCCCATCCGAGATTTTCTAGCGACTTATTTCGATGTCCGGAACGATCCAAACCTTCATGCATTTAGCTAGGTCTGCGTTCATCAACTCTTTCTTGCTGGGAGCTGGACCATTGTCCTCCAGCGGCTACCCCTTGGCCAACCAGGAAACGGATGAAGTTTCCATCGTTGACCTGATACCTGCCTTGCGAGCCTTCGCCCGCACCTTCTGCCGTGTTCCTGACGACGCCGATGACCTGGTCCAGGAGACTTTGACCAAAGGGCTCGCCAACATCGATAAGTTCGAGCCCGGAACGCGTATGAAGTCGTGGCTCTTCACCATCATGCGCAACACCTACTATACCCACATCAAGGCAGCCGACAGGGAAAAACCCGGCCTGCTTGACTGTGCCTCTCTGATCCCGATTTCGGAAGCGACCCAGGAATGGTCCGTTCAGAGCAAGGAAGTCCATAGCGCGGTCCAGAAGCTGCCGGAACATCAGCGCGAGGTCCTGATGCTGATCGGGGTTCTTGGTGTCAGCTACGAAGAAACCGGCGAAATATGCGGTTGCGCGGTGGGAACGGTAAAAAGCCGCCTTAACCGAGCGCGCGCCAGCGTGCTGGAATACCTCGGCGAAAGTTCGTTGCAGACATTGGTGGAAAGACGCAATCATCTGTCCGAAGCACAGGGAAACTTCGCAGTCGACAGGCGTCGATATAGCTAGTCTTCTTTCTTGCACCGACGCTTCTCGACAAGCGCGTTCTGCAATTGAACCGCGAGGTTGGTCAACCGGTTGGGGATCTTTTCCTGCTCGATGGCAGTCAGCAGAGATGCAATCTTCCGGTCTATTGCCAGCCGGAGTTGCGGGCTGATTGTATCGTCGCTTGAGCGAGACATCGTGTTCTCTTAACGAAGTGGTCCCTTCACCAGTGTGGTGACGGCAATCTGAGTTTGCAAGGATTCGTGCGCCGTCCTCACAGCCAGCGCCGTCCCTTGCACAGCCCGTCCCTTGCACAGCATTATGTATCGAAGCTGCTGGTCTCGCCGGGGAAGCCTATGCTTTCCCCTCGGGTCCTCCCGGCACTATTCCCGGGCGCGCTCGACATTTCGACTCTCGCGACCTCGAAGGCTTGTGCCCTGTCGGTTTCGCCGAGGCAACTCCAGCCATGCGTCCGGCAAGATAGTCGCCGACATTGTCGTGCGCCGCATGGCGGATCAAGAGGAAGGTCGTCGTCATTCCGCGGCATCAAGCATCGGCTCGTCGCTCCCGGCGATGAAAGACAGCGTGCGCTGGCGTGCCTCGGCATCGGTGAACTGCTCGGGCGGCGACTTCATGAAATAGCTGCAGGGGCCGGTCAGCGCTCCTGCGATGCCGCGGTCAAGCGCCAGCTTGGCGCAGCGGACAGCGTCGATAACGACTCCGGCCGAGTTGGGCGAATCCCATACTTCCAGTTTGAGTTCTGCATTCAGTGGCACACCGCCGAACGTCGTGCCTTCGACGCGGATGTAGGCCCATTTCCGATCGGTAAGCCAGGGCACATGGTCGCTGGGGCCGACATGGATGTTGCCGGCCTCCAGGGGGACGTCGAACTGGCTGGCTACGGATTGTGTCTTGGAGATTTTCTTCGATTCCAGCCGCTCGCGCTCCAGCATGTTGAGGAAATCGGTGTTGCCGCCGAAATTCAGCTGATAGGTGCGGTCGATGCGAACGCCGCGCTCGCGAAACAGATTGGCGAGCAGCCGGTGTACGATTGTTGCGCCGACCTGGCTTTTGATATCGTCGCCGACCAGCGGCAGACCGCGCTGTTCGAAG
Source organism: Mesorhizobium sp. WSM4840 (assembly GCF_055811755.1). NCBI lineage: Bacteria > Pseudomonadati > Pseudomonadota > Alphaproteobacteria > Hyphomicrobiales > Phyllobacteriaceae > Mesorhizobium > Mesorhizobium sp. WSM4840. Next base: position 70,542 of record NZ_JBVVQD010000003.1, on the reverse strand, counting down.
CGCCGGCGCCATTCCGGCCGCGACGCGATAAAAACCGGTATGCAGTTGACGAAGGCGCAGCCGGCCTCGAGCGCGCACTCGGCGTAAAAACGCGTGGCTTCTTCCGAGCCGACCGGCAGATATGAGACCAGTACGTCTGCGCCGCTTTCCCGCAGCAGCGCGCTGACATTCGCGACCGGCTCTTCTGCCTCTTCGATCTCATCGCGCAGATATTTGCCGATGCCATCGAGCGTTGGTCCGCGCTCGACGCGAACGCCGGTTGCTGCAACGTCGGCAAAGCGGAAGGTGTTGTTGGGTGCATTGTATATGGCTTCCGCCACATCACGCCCAACTTTGCCCTTGGCGACGTCGAAAGCACAGACCACCTCGATGTCATCGACGTGATAGCCGCCGAGATCGGCATGCATCAGGCCCGGTATCGGCTCATTACCTCTGGCGTCTCGATAATATGAGAGGCCCTGGACAAGGGAAGACGCGCAATTGCCGACGCCGGCTATTCCAATCCGTACCTTTTTCGATCCCACGAAACTGCCGCCATCGCTGTTGAAGGTAAGTTCCTCGCGCCGAACTGCCAGCTGCCGGGAATGTTCCTTGCGACCTGGAAAAATCACGAACCTCTATTCGGATCAAAGCCGCGACCTGTGTTTTGCGTTGCCTGGGCCGATCGACCTCAGCGCCGCAAGCCGGCCATTTCGGTTCTCAAATAGTCGAAGCCCAAGGTTTCGGCGGTTCGCTTGCCCTCGTCATAGCAGGCACGAGGACCGGTGCAGTTCACGTGACCGACATAGTCTTCCCTTTGCGGGTGCTGTTCGGGATCGCCATACACTTCGCTTGTCGATGCCTGCGCGACAAGCGCCGTCTTGGTCCGTTGCGTCCTTGTTGATTGCCGCATCTCTATTTTCTCCTGTCTGCCAGTCATGCTGCACTTTCGATGTCCAGATCGAGAGCTGGACGTGCCGATCTTGGCCGCGCCAGCAGCGAAACGAATTCGCGGGCTCTCGCGGCGCTCGTATGTACCGCCAGGATCGTTTCGCGCGCTCGCTTGGACATAGCCAGCCTGACGCGGTCGGATTGGCTGGACAGGATATCGATCACGTCTTCGGCTTGGCCGGCCGTGTTGATCGTGGCTGTCGGAAAGAAGCTGTCCAGACCGGTCCAGCGATCGCTGATGATCGCCGTGCCACAGGCGGCCGCCTCGAAGAGGCGTACGCTGGGAGACCATCCAGCCGCTATCATGGAGTTGCGTGTGACGTTCAATGTGTAGCGCTGCCGGCTGTAGAAGGCGGCGTGGTCCGCTGGCGGCAAGTGCTCGATGCGATCGACATTGCCTGGCCAGACGGTCTCAGACGGGAATTGCGAGCCGGTCACGACGAAGCGACGGTCCGGCATGCGTCTTGCCGGTTCGAGCAGGAGAGCATCCAGTGTCGCCTGCCGGTCCGAGCTGTAGGTTCCGAGGTAGCCAAGATCCCAGCAGATCGGATCGGCCGTTCGGCGATGCCGCTCCGGGTCGACGGAACAGTAGAGCGGCTCGGCGCGCCGTGCACCGAAGTCCGCCGCCAAACGGGCGAGCGTCGGCCCGCCGGTGAACGAGAAATAGACGTCGAAATACGGAATCTGTCGTTGGCATATGTAGTCGCAATCATTCGCGGCGAGCTTTGCCAGCGTGACCGGCGTGTCGATGTCGTAGAAGCAGAACTGGCCAGTGCACAGGGACGCGACAATGTCGATGACGGCGCGCCCTTCCGGAACGAAGGACCCAACCACCACGACATCGGCCTGCTGCAGGCAGCCGGCATATGTCCGACGAAGATCGTTCGTCGTTTCGTAGTAGCGCAACGTGCAGAAATCCGGGTCGCGCAGATCGCGATGGTTTGCATACCACGGCACGTCGCGCTCGAGGAAGGTGACGCGATGGCCGAGTTCGTGCAGGCCCTTCAGCAGCCCGCGAAAGGTGGTGGCGTGGCCGTTTCCCCACGAAGAGGACAAAGACAGGCCAAGAAAGACGATATCCAGCCGCTTGGTCATTCCGCTGCCTCCACGGTGGGGCGCTCGAAATGGCGCCTGAAGACAGCGTCGGCCACGGCTGCCCGCAACGCATAAGTGTGCTCCGCGAGAAAACGCCGAAGCGCAGATGCGCCTTTGATCAGTTCGGCTCCTGCCGGCAGGCTGATCGCCTGGCTGCCGTGCACCTGTTCCAGCAGCGCATCGAGAATGCAGACAGCATAAACGTGTTCAACGAGTTCCTGGACGACGTGGCGGCCGATGAAACCGCACCCTTCTGTAACCAGTATGCGTTTCACGACAACTCCTTGCGCAGATGGCCCTGGCGCCCCGAACTGTTTGCCAAAAGGTTTGTTCCCTCTGCTTCAACAAAGATGGTTTTGGGGAGGCTGCAACCTGAGGTGAACGCATAGCGAACGAGCCTTGGGCCATGCGCTGGGACATTGCAGCTTCTTTGGGGTTAGGGCGCTCATCCGGCCCGTGGGCGGAAGGAGTGGATGGCAGCTGTGATCGAAGCGGTATCGCGTAGCAAGCCAGACCTGATCATGAGGCTCACACGCCTGCAAAGCCTGGATCAAAAGGAGGTTTCAATGTCTGAATCGAAGACAACCACCAATCATGACGAGATCCGCCAATGGGCCGAAGATCGTGGTGGCCGGCCTGGGGCTGTACGAACCAAGGGCGAGGGCGGCATCTTACGGATCGATTTTGGCGAGCCCGAGGAGAAGCTCGAACCCATTGAATGGGATGAGTTCTTCCGGATTTTCGACGAGAACGATCTGACTTTCCTTTACCAGGACGAAATAGGCGGCGGGAAAAACAGCCGATTCAACAAAATCATCGACCGCAAACAGAGCGGCTGGAGGGGGCTATGTCAGCGGTGTCGGCTGGCTCTTAAGGCGCGCCTCGCATTCTGACAGAGAACTTCACTCTAGCTCGCTGTTTTTGCGTGCTTTTCGGAGGCATACAATTGGAGATAAACCGGTTTTTCCATACATTCCAGACTTGATGGAACAGGCTAGACGGCTTCGGCGGGTCGCCGATCGGTCACAGCCTCAGTGTAACAGGCTGGTTCCGCCCGATCTGGCAATGTTTCGCATGATGCCGTTCAGCCAGTCTTCGGTCGATACGCCGGCCCGCCTCCTGTCGATTTCGCTGATGGCTCGCTCCAGCGTTCGCTCGACCAGCCGGTCGGAAGCACCCACGTCGCCCAAAAGCAGACGCGCCGCGAGCCTGAGCTTGGGCAGAAGTGAAAAGACATTGTCGGACAAGTTCACCGCACGGCCACCCGCCAAGGCCGGTCTTTCCGGAGGGAACAAGGCATCGAAGACGGCATAGCTATCCGACGATTTTCGAAGATTGCTGGCGTGGCGCAGACGTTCGGGAATGACGATGTCCTCGTCACCGCTCAAAAAGACGAAGGGCACGCCGCGACGCATCAGTTCGTCTGCGATCGGAAACACCCGCCGACCGTTGAGATTGACGTCGAGGATCGCGGCCTCAGCCGCCTCGGTATGCATAGACGCGTGTTCGACTGTCGCCGCCGGGCCGAGGATGACCGCGCCCATGTTGCCGAAATATCTTGCAAGATCGCCGGCCAATACCCAATCGTCTTCGACGATCAGGATGTGCACCCCTCGGAGATCGCGCACCTCACCGTCCTTCCTTCGAGCGAGATTTCCAATTATCCCGACGGGCTTGTTCAGAATGTTGCTGCAAGGCTGCCCTGCAATCGTTTCGCCAAAACGAGCATGCGGGGCGGAATGGATTCGTTTCCCGCTAAACCCACCTAATCCGAAGACTGCAACAACGCTTGTTTTGTCAGCTTCAGGTCAGGTGTGCGTTTTGACATTGGAGTTTCCGCAAGGATTTCAACGTTAACGCTGTCTGCACTGACTTGTTCCGGCCCTCTTGCGCGTTGTATGATAGCGTCGCGTTCAGCCCGGTCGTGGGTTTTGGGTCGATTGGCGGCCTTGTCGTCTAGGCTGTTCAACCGAAGGGCTTGCGGTGACATCCCAGATGAAGAGATTTCCCATTGTGGGTGTGGGCGCATCCGCAGGCGGCATTCCGGCTATGGAAGGTCTGTTCAAAGGCATCACCGGCCAGCCCGGCATGGCGTTTGTCATCGTCACCCATCTCAGTCCCGGGCGCGAAAGCCTGCTTCACGAGGTTGTCGGACGTTATACGCAGATGCCGGTTGTCGTCGCCGAGGACGGCACCACCGTCCTAGCCGACCACGTCTATGTGATGCCGCAGAACGTCGTTATCACCATTGAGAAAGGGGTGCTGCGCCTGAGGCAATCCAACGTGCTCAGCCGTGAGCGCAAGCCCATCGATATTTTCCTTAGCGCGCTGGCCGAGGATCAGGGCGAATATGCGGTAGGGGTGATTTTGTCGGGCGGCGATTCCGACGGCACGCTGGGCGCAAAGGCAATCAAGGAGCGTGGCGGACTGACGGTCGCCCAGGCCCCCGATGGCTACGGTCCGCGCAATCCGGACATGCCGAAAAGTGCGATCTCCAGCGGGCTGATCGATATTGCGGCTCCGGCGGAGGACATCGGTGCGAAGCTCGAGGGGTTCGCCCGCAGCTTCGGTATGCTGAACGGGGCTGCCGGAGACGGCGAGACGGCAGAGATGGGTCGGCTCCGCGACGAGATCTATGGAATTCTAAAGGGCCAATCCGGCCACGATTTCTCCGGCTACAAGACCAAGACATTCCTGCGTCGCGTAAAGCGGCGCATGCAGATCGCACAGCTCCAGTCGATTGCAGCCTATGTCGAATGGCTGAAGAAAGACCCTCGCGAGGTGATGGGCCTCTTCCGCGATCTGCTGATCAACGTCACCGATTTCTTCCGTGATCCCGATGCGTTCAAGGTGCTCGAGGAGAAGATCGTACCGCAGCTGTTCGAGGGCAAGACCGCCAGCGACGCCGTCAGGATCTGGGTGCCTGCCTGCGCCACCGGCGAGGAGGTGTTCTCCATCGGCATGCTGTTGCGCGAACACATGGAGACGCTTTCGGTCATACCACGCGTCCAGATATTTGCGACTGACATCGATGAGCCGGCGCTTGCGGTGGCGCGCGCGGCGCGTTACCCGGCGGCATTGCTGCAGGGGGTTTCGCCCGAACGCAAGCAGCGTTTTTTCAGCAGCGACGGCGAGAGCTACGTGCTCACCAACGAGGTACGGGAGCTGTGCGTCTTTTCTCCTCACAGCGTCGACCGCGACCCGCCCTTTTCGCGCATGGACATGATTTCATGCCGCAACCTGCTGATCTATTTCGGCTCGAACATTCAGAACCGGGTCATTCCGATCTTCCATTATGCGCTGAAGCCGGGCGGTTATCTTTTCCTCGGCACGTCCGAAAGCATCGGCCAGCACGACAACCTCTTCGCCACCGTCGACAAGAAACAGCGCGTTTTTCAGGCGCGGGAACATGCCTCGCCACATATAAGGCTGCCTATGCCGATCGGCGACGGCGGTTCGGGTGCCTCCCTGCCCGAAGGCTCCGGTTCGAAGGGAGCCGCCAGCTACCCGCTTCGGCAGGCGGTCGAGGCACAGGTGCTGGAGCGCTTCGCGCCGCCGCATGTCGTTGTCAACGGCGATGGCGACGTCGTTTACTATTCGGCCCGGACCGGCAGATATCTGGAAGCGCCGCAAGGCATTCCGAGCCGGCAGGTGCTGACCTTGGCCCGCCGCGGGCTGAGGCTCGACCTGCGTGCAGCGTTGCGGGAAGCTGCCGCGACGCGCCGCAGCGTCGTGCGGGAAAATGTCGTTGTCGACGAGGACGACGAACAGGTCCAGCTGATCAAACTCACTGTCGAACCCTTGGCGGAACGCGGCAAGGGCGAACGGCTCTATCTTGTCCTGTTCGAACCATCGGGGCCGGTGCAGGCACGGTCGGATGGGCGTCGCGAAAACCGTGATGGCGAAGGCGCTGCCGACCTCGAACGAGAGCTGCGCGACACCCGCGAGAGGCTGCAATCGACGATTGAGGAGTACGAAACCGCGCTGGAAGAAGTGAAATCGTCAAACGAGGAACTCGTCTCCGTCAATGAGGAGGCGCAGTCGACCAACGAGGAGCTTGAGGCCTCGAAGGAGGAGATGCAGTCGCTCAACGAGGAGCTCAACACCATCAACTCGGAACTAACCAGCAAGATAGAAGAGCTCGATCACGCCAACAGTGATTTGCGCAATCTGTTCGAGAGCACCCAGATCGCTACCATTTTCCTCGACCGCAATCTGGTGGTGCGGACCTTTACCCCGGCGGCCTCGTCTTTCTTCAGCCTGCGTCCGTCTGACGTCGGCCGGCCACTGACCGAGCTTTCGAGCCAACTCGACTATCCCGAGCTGAAACAGCACATCGATGCGGTGTTCGAAACCGGAGAGACCCTGAACCATCATCTGGCGCGCGACGACCAGGGCCGGTTTTATATGGTTCGCATCAATCCGTATCGCGACAAGGACAACAGGATCCAGGGCGTCGTGGTCACACTGGTCGACGTCACCACCTTGGCCGAGGCGGAAGAGCAAAACCAGGTGCTCATTTCGGAACTGAACCACCGCGTCAAGAACATGCTGGCGGTCGTCGCCAGCATCGCCAACCGCACCCGTGAAAGATCGGAATCGAAGGAAGAGTTCGCCGAAGCGCTGATCGGCCGCCTACACGCCATGTCGCGGGCTTACGGTCTGCTGTCGAAGGAACGCTGGAAAGAAGCTTCGATCAACGAACTGCTGCATCAGGAACTCGAACCGTTCAGCATTGACCGGTTCGAACTTGACGGCGCTGAAGTGAAGCTTAACCCGCAACAGGGCCTTTCCCTTAGCATGGCCATTCATGAACTGGCGACCAACGCCGCCAAATATGGCGCGCTGTCGAAGCCGCAAGGCAGGGTGGCGCTGAAGTGGTCGGCAGATGGCGACGTTTTCAGGCTTGCCTGGCGCGAGAGAGGTGGGCCGCCAGTCAGAAAGCCCGAAATCAACGGCTTCGGGCTTTCCCTGTTGCAGGGCGAGATCGGCTACCGGCTTGGTGGAAACGTCGAGACCGCCTTCAATCGTGAAGGTCTTGAGGTCCAGGTCACATTTCCGATGATGCGCAAGGAGACGCCGTGAGCGACCCGCTGCGCGTTCTGGTGGTTGAGGATGAATGGCTCATCGCCGAGGACATCGCTGCTTGTCTGCGCGCTTCGGGACATCAGGTGATCGGCCCCGCCCCTTCGGTGGCGGCGGCCCTTGGCCTTATCGGCGAAAATCATGTCGACGTGGCGCTGCTGGATGTTCAACTGCATGGCGAAACGAGCCTGGCGATCGCAGAGGAATTACACACCCGCCACATTCCTTTTGCGTACCTGACCGGATTTGGGCCGCGCGATGTTCCACCCGCCTTCGCCAATTTCAAATTTGTTCGCAAGCCCGCAGATCAGGCTGCAATTGAGAATGCCTTGGACGAACTGGTCGGGGCGTCCTAGCTCGTTTCATCAGCCTCGTCATGGCGCGGCGCCTCGGCTTGTTCCGTCATTCGCCCAAAAGGCGTGCGGTCCAGGACGATGTGCTACCTCAATCTCGGTGGGACCGTTTCATCGGAAACGAACGCTGGCACTCATTGATCGCCGGCCGACACCTCGCCTGCGGCGGGTATCAAGAAGAATCCCAAAGAGAATACCGAGATGCCGGATCAGCAATACCAGCGATCCTTCGGGCAGAAATACAAACCGGGGAGCGCATCGGCGACGAGTTGGATAGCCTCATCCAACGCCGGGAACCAATCGCTGCTTCGGTTTTGCTGGTGATGTCGGACTTACGTTGGCTGCTGATCCCTGCCTGCCAACGCAGCGGCCTCTTCGTCCGTCACTGAAATCTCCCCTGCGGGTATAAGCCATTTCTGACATTTGCGTATGGAAACCACGCCATGCTCAGGCTCCAGGGAGGATAACCGGCCGATCCAATTGCTCCTCACCGATGCATCTTGATTGGCTCTCGCTGCGAGCCACTCCGCCCGCTCCCGCGGCAAGCCGATAAGGCAAGTGCCAGCGAAGTCCGCAGGCACATCCACGGTGGTATCGAACACGGCCCATGTGTTGATCGGTTCCTGAACGGGCAAAAACCTCATAACAGCACCTGCTAATATATAGAACGAACTTACGGACGGAGCATTGTTTCGGCATCAACCAAACGAAGGAGATTTTTTCGTTTTGCCACGCTGCGGCGCGCTGAGCATCGCGAATTGATCCAATTTTCTGCATCGCGGCTGCGACGTCGCCGAAATAGGGTGGCAGATCTCGACGAGCGAACGCATCCAGGAGCCCGCCAGGCGGCGGCGCTTTTGCGTGTCAGCTATCCGCCTTCGGTGCTCCCATCTCGCGGACAGTGTGGCCTCAGCGTGTCCCTCGAGGAACTGTCAACCGGCCTTGGGAGCGCTGCTCGGAACAAGGAATCCACCCTTTAGCAACTCCAGGGCGTCGAGTGCCTCGTCATCCAGCAAATTTGTCAGAGCCACCCCGTCTGCGAAGACAACCCTATTGTCGTCTATGTCGTAGACCTCCCAAAACCCTTCCTTGATTCTTCGAATGGCGTGCCGATGCTCCATAAGCAGACGCTAATTGAGTCGCGGAAATGGTGGGTAGAGAAAATCAGGGGTAGACCGATATTAGTAGTGGAAAACCTCAGGCGCCCTGACGCGTGATGCAGGTGCGCAAGTCAAGGGTATGCCGGCCGCGCGTGGCCCGAGGGGACCGTATCGACCGCGGGTCCAAATAGCCAGGTTGAGAACCCTTCGACATCATTGCGGACACTCGGCCTCTGATGTAATTTAGGGTTTGATCAAGTGAGGAATATACCGCTGTCGCGACAACTTTTCTCTCTTTTCTGTCTCGGCAGATAGCATGCTCTCTAACGGACCTTGATACCGCAGCTGTGTTCTTGTGGTCGCTAGGTAACAGCGGTTAAGGGATTTGCCATGCTCCGACATTGCGGATTCGTTGCAGCTTTGATGCTCGCAAGCTTCACGGCTTTCGATGCTTCTGCAGTCGAACGAAGGGTCGCCTTTGTAATCGGCAACTCCGATTACCGGGAAATCTCGGCCCTGAAAAACCCGGCCAAAGATGTGGTGGACGTGTCCGACACGTTTCGAGCGGCTGGTTTCGATGTTTTTGTCGCCAGCAATCTTACAAAGCTGCAGTTTGAGGACCAGTTCCGCAACTATCTTGCCGCCGTGGATGGCGCGGATGTGGCTGTCGTCTACTATTCCGGTCACGGTTTTCAGATCGGCGGCGAAAATTTCCTGATCCCTGTCGATGCTTCGTTGAAAGATGCGGCGGACGTCGAGGTCCAGGCTATCAAGCTGAACGATGTGCTGCAGCAGATGCGTTCGAAATCGAAGATCCAGGTGATCATCCTCGACGCCTGCCGCAACAATCCATTCCCTCGCAAGGACTATTGGCTCAGGGACCAGCTTCTTACCGCCAGCGGCACCGGGCTTGCGCAAGTAAGAAGCTCGCTGAACACGCTGATTGCTTTCGCCACCGAACCCGGCGCGGTTGCCTATGACGGCGCCGGCGACCTCAGTCCTTTTTCATTGGCGTTTTCTCGTCGCGCGCTCGCCCCGAACCAGGAGATCCGCACGGTCATGTCGGCCGTCCGCCGGGATGTGGTTGAGGCTACCAAGGGCTTGCAAGTTCCCTGGGAGAACTCTTCGCTGATCGACGAAGTCGTTCTGATGCGTCGCAGCAGCCGCCCCTCTCTACCGCCCGTGTTGGAGAAAGTCGTGTTGTCGGGGGTCGGGCCTGTCGACCTGAACCTCCCGGAACCGGTCGAGGTCGACGGCGGGACAATCACCGTCAGCATCGATAGACCGCCCGCCCTGGGGCGCCTGATGCTGGACGGCAAGGTCGTCGAGGCGGGAGAACTGATCCAGGGCAAGGATTTGCCGCGTTTGCAGATGGATGTCCCCAAGGGAATTGGCGAGCCAGAAGAGATGGATATGCTGGCCTACGCCGCACGCGACAATTGGGGCGGCGAAGCCAAGGGCATGCTGGTGTTCCGGGTCAAGAGCGGCGAAGGAACCCAGGGCGAACAGGTGATGGCCTCGCTCGAAGCCGAGCAGAAGCAGCAGGTGCTGCAGCGCGGCATTCATGTCACCGGTGCCGCCGAGGCGATCGAGAACCGGGAGATCGACGTTCCGGTCGGCATCGGCGCGGTCGCCCTGAACCTGGATCTCCCGACAAACGATGCGGCGGTCAGCCTGAAAGTTGCGAACTATCCGGCAACGGGAACGCTCTCGCTGCCGGATCGGCCCCTGACGCCCGAATCGAGCTTGACGGTCGGTGAAGTCGAGGTGCTGCGCTATGAACCCCAGATCGGAGCCAGCACCCCGGTTGAGGTCGCCTTCGAAATTCGGGCGGACAGCGGCGTATCCAAACCCGCCAAAATGAAACTGTCGCCAAGCGTCGATCCGTGCGACTTGGCTGCCGGCGAACCTCTCGACCTACAAGGCGTGGTTCCCGGCCTGCTGCCAAATGAAATCGGCGCCGACGCGGTGAAGCTCTGCGAGACTGCGGTGAAGGCGTACCCCGATGTCGCCCGCTTCCGCTATGAACTGGGTCGCGCGCTGCTTGCAGCCGGCAAGGCGGACCAGGCCAGGAAAGCCATACAACAGGCCGCCGACAGGGGGCACGTGCGCGCTGTGTTCGAACTCGGCTACCTCTACGCGACCGGAACGGGCCTGGCTGTCGACCGCAAGCAGGCCAACACCTTCTACGCGGCTGCAGCCGACAAGGGTGATCCCTACGGGATGACGTCGTGGGGCCGTGCCTTGTTCAATGGCTACGGCGTCGAGCGCGACACCGGCAAGGGACTGGACCTGCTGCTCAAGGCGGCGGCGATGGGGCACACCTATGCCATGAACGATCTCGGCGCGATCTTCACCGAGGGCCGCAACGGCGTGCCCGCCGATCAGGCCCGCGCCGTTGCATTCCTGGAGGCAGGCGTCCAGAGGCAGGACATGTATTCGATGAACCTGCTTGGTCGCAATTATCTCAGCGGCCGCGGCGTCGAGAAGGATCCGAAGGCTGCGCTGGCGCTGTTTCAGAAGGCCATTGACCTCGGCCAGCCTTATGCGCCGGGCAGTCTTGCGCGCATGTACCGTGATGGTGTTGGCGTGGAGCAGAACCTTGATGAAGCCCAACGTCTGTTCGAACTGGCAACCTCGCGCGGTGACCAGTCCGGCGCCTATGATCGCGCGGCTCTCGAGATGCAAAAGGGCGACAAGGCCGACCAGGCCGTCGCCGTGCGTTTCCTGGCATTCACAGTTGCGCTCGATCTTCGCAACGAACTGCCTGACGCCCGGGCGACGTTGGCGAAATTCGGGGCCAAGGCGAAAGCGGCGGCGTTGAAGCAACTGCGTGGGGAACTCAAGTCGAAGATTCCGTTGAGCGGTTCTGTCGACAAGCAACTGGTCAATGTGGCTAGGGCGGTCTGGGAACAAGCCAATCCGCGTCGAGATTTGTTCTGATCAACAAGGAGGCAATGGTGGGCAGAAATCTGAAGCAGGCAACAATCGGGATAACCCTGTCCGTCGCCTTGGCGGGGGTCATGGGCTGCACATCCTGGCCACCCCTTCAACCGACGCCGCTGGTGGCGACGCCCACGCCGGCGCCGAAGGTCGTTCGCAGAGCCGCGGCGCCGCGGAAGGTCGTCAACCCCGCTCCCAAACCGGTGGCCTCCAAGAAAGTCGTTAAACCGGTCGCGGACGAGCCTGCTGCCGCACCTCCCGTAATCATTCCTTCTTCGGGAGGCGGGACTGGCGGGAGTGGCGGGAGCAGCGGAGGAGGCGGCTGGGGCGGTTGACCGACGAACATTGAGCGGCAGCCGGAAAGTAGTGCAAGCAATCAGAATCCAGACCGCAGTCTAGTATGCATCCACTGATTGGCGCAGCGCCTCGATCTCCGCCATCTGAATGCCCATTTCGACAAACGCGGAAAAAACTGAAAAGCGGTCCTCCAGTGCAACGCGTGCCAATCCGGCCAGAACCCCCGCACTCACAGCGCGGGCGGCAGGCACTGGTTGCAAGGCCGATACCGCTGACGCCTCCATAGCCGAACCGTTGCCATGCCATCCTGCAGCCAGGGCAATCCAGGCGGCCGGCGTTGTTGGCGGCATTGCCTCAGCCTTGCTCACTTCTGGGCCAAAGTGAGGGCTATCCGGTTCGCTGACCCAGTCACGAACAAGCGCAAGCAACTCCTGATCCCTGCGGTCGAGCAGAACGGTGAGGTGGCCCAGGCATTCATGCGCCCACCACACTGCAGCCCGCTCGGGAAGCAGATAGGCACAGAACGTAATCGCCTCCTCGGGCACCCGCCCGGCAAGGAGGGCACGGCAAAATTCGATTGAAGGCTGTTCGGTCGGAAGCGCCACCATGTCCCTGGAAACAGCGGGGCAGGCCATGAAAAGATCCCGTGCCGTTTTGAATCGAAGCTCATTGGCCATGGCCGCCACGCTTTCCCAGGGAACAATCGACACTGAAGCCTTGGACAGGGCGCGGGTCAAGTCTCCAGTCCCTGGCAGATGCAACTGCCCTTCACCACCCGTATGCTTGACGTTTATTGACAGACAATCGATTCGGAATTTGGTATTGTCCGCAGTCGATGAAATCGGATGCTCAAGACAGGAGTAACCGTCATGCAGTTGGGCAGTTTAGCCTTCGTGTTTACGGTCGCGCTTTTTTCGACCCACGCTTTTGCTGATCCGCTTCAGAAATCAGAGGACATCGTGAAGTTTTTTGACGCGGCGAGCGAGTTCGGCCCGTCGCGTGGAATTTGCGTCGGCACCGAGGAAGAGTGCAACAGCAAGAACAAGCAAGCGCCTGCCGAAAAAACCAGCCTCGACATGCTGATCAATTTCGGCCTGGATTCTGCGGAGCTCGATGCGACTGCCCGCGCTGAACTGGACGAGTTCGCCAAGGCACTGAAGGACAGCCGACTGAGCACTCTGAACTTCGTTGTTGAGGGTCACACCGATGCAAGCGGCTCGGCTGATTACAACGAGGGACTGTCGGAACGAAGAGCCAGGTCGGTAACAACTTTCCTGACCTCTAACGGCATCGATCCTGCCCGCATCAAAGCGACAGGTTTGGGCGAAGCGAATCCGCGCAACCCCAATCCGTTCGATCCGGTAAACCGCCGGGTGGAAATGCGGATAAGGACTGAGTAGCTGGAGCGGGTGCGCCGGACTAGTTCCTCTGCACAGGGGATTTGGTTCTTTGACTGACGGTCGCGCTGCCGGCCTGCAACCGCCAATCTCCAACGTCTGCGATTAGCCTCTCCACTTCGTCATCCTAGGGCGGAGCAAGGAGCGAAGCGACGCGGCGCAGACCCTAGGATCCATGCCGTTACGCCAGCCTTAGAATGCAGCGGCTTAGAATGGCGCCTTGTATCCGCAACGGAGCCAGCTACCCTTCTACCATGACCGGCTATGCCTATATGACCGCGAGCCAGAAGCGCGGCACGATCTACATCGGCGTCACCAACGATCTTGGCCGCCGCATGCCGGAGCATAAGTCCGGCGAAGGCTCTCGCTTCACCAGCCGCTACGGCGTGCAGCGCCTGGTCTGGTACGAGGAGCACTTCGACATTCGAGACGCTATCCAGCGCGAGAAGTCGCTGAAGCGTTGGCCGCGCCAGTGGAAGATCGAACTGATCGAGAAGGCCAATCCAGAATAGTTTGAGCTTTTTCGTGGGACCGGGTGGTAGCGTTCGGTTCTGAACCGTAGCATTCTTCGGCTGGCGTAACGGCATGGATCCTAGGGTCTGCGCCGCGTCGCTTCGCTCCTTGCTTCGCCCTAGGATGACGAAGTGGAGGGGTGGTTCGGCTAATCTTAGAGGTTTGCGATTGCCACTGACGCGAATTATCGACGTTCGCTGCCGATCGCCGATCTGTCAAAATCACTGTGTCGCCGAACTAAGACCAAACCCGCGCGTCCTTTTTGACGCGAGCCGTAGGTCAGGTCAGCGCAACGTGCTGGCTCACAGCGCATTCTGAACGGAACTCACCATAGCCGTGATCGCCTGCTTGTATTTTTCGAACTCGGGCGATGTCTGCCTGACTTCCGTCGTTGTCGTTGTCCGCTGGCTCGCTTCAACCATCGCCGGGCTCAGCTTCCGACCCATTTTCCTTTCGGCCCAGCTTACGACATAGCTGGCGGACTTGCCGGTGAGAAACGGGTTGGCTTGAATGACGGCCGACCCGAGCACGGCGCTCAATTGCGCCGAACCCGGCGACGACAACACTTGATGGGCGCCTTCCATTCCCAGGAAATGACAGAGATAAAGCCGGCCGGCTGTGATCTGGTGGCCGCGCGCCCGAAGATAGGCTTCGCCTTCGCGCGCCAGATTGCTGACCATCTCGCGCGAGATGGTGGCGTCATAACGCAGAGCAAGCAGGTCGGCGGTTGACAGCGTCCGCGCAAGTTCGGGGCGGTAGGTGTTCATCATCCTGATCCAGGTCTTCGTTATGAACTGACCGGCGCCGGTCGCCGAAGAAAGCGGGTTCTTGGCGCGGGCGCTGCCGCCACTTTCGACTTGAACGATACGGGAGGTCAGCGTTTCGACAGCGGAAGCGTCCGTTGCGATTGCCGAAACCGTACCCAGCGGATCGACCGCCTCGCCATTGCGATAGAGTTCAAAATGCAGGTGCGGCCCAGTCGAAAGACCGGTAGTGCCGATGTAACCAATGATATCGCCTGCCTTCACCTTCGCGCCGACACCGCCGTTGGCCGCGAATTTCTGCATATGCGCATAGCGCGTCTCGCGCCCGTTTCCGTGCGAAATCTTCACCAGATTGCCGTAACCCCCTCCATCGCCTTGAAAAACGACTTCGCCGTCGAAGGCGGCTGCAATCGGCGTACCCAAAGGCGCCGCCCAATCCACGCCCTTGTGAATGCGAACAGTCCCGAGGATTGGGTGCTTGCGTGGGCCGAAGGTGGACGTCATGACCCCGCTGACCGGGGTAACCATGCCGTTGGTGACTGTCAGCGAGCGAACCTGATCGTCGCCGCTAACGCATGCAAACTGGCCGTCGGTCTGCTGGAAAACGAAACAGTCGAGGCCTTTTTCGCTACCCTGGACGCCAACATACAGCACCCGTCCGGCCGTCTCTTCCTTGCCGCGTGGCCTTTGCGAATAGATCAGCACCAGACGCTGGTCTTCGCTGGCGAAGGCATCCAGATCCTGTCCTCGCGAAAGATACATGATCGCTTCTCCGATCACGCCGGTCGGAACTTTGTTGCGTGCTGCTGTCGAGTAGATTGCGTCGAGCAGCCGGTATTGCCTTTTGTGCGTGCCTTGCGCCTGTGCCCCCGAATAGTTGAAAAGGTCTTCGCGGACCCAGGGGTCCACACCAGACACAAACACACCAGCGGCATTGCGCGTCAGCGTGCCGACAAATACGTTCTTGGCATAGATCGATACCTGCATGAGGGACATGGTTGTCGTCTCGCGCGTCGGCCTGAAGCCGCGCATGGCGACGACATAACCCGGCTCAAGGCTTTCCCGATTGAAAAGCGCCTTCAGGGCTTCGCCTGCCAGCTTGGCATCCTCGGCGGAGAAACGCGCATCCAGCACAACGCTGTCCAAGCTGCGGTCGTTGAGAATCTTTACGAACGTGTCCTCGGTAGCCTCGTATCGTTGATATTCGCTGGTGACATTTGCAACGCTGGTGTTGTTTTCGATCTGGGTTTTCCGGAATGCGGGAAGGGCTGCCTCGCCTGCATCGATTGTTTCGCCCCAACCTGCTTCGGCATCATCGGTGTCCACCAGCGGGTCCGAAGCAACCGGAGCCTCGTCTAGAACGGGCGGTGGCTGAACATCGTTTTGCAGATCATTGGAGGGCGCCGACGCGGTCTGTCGCTGTGCCTGGAAGAATGCAAAATCTTCCTGCGTGGACGGTATCGTTGTCATGAACTTTTCGCTGGCGCTAAGCATCACGTCAGACAGAATTTCGATCTGGGGAGAAACTCCAGCCTGATCGAGTTCTGCCGGGCGCGGGATGACTTGGCTTTTTGTTGCGGCGCCGGTGTCGGGCGCAAGGGTGATCCACATCGGGTCGCCTGCGAGATCGATGATGGCAGGCACATAGACCGATGCATCGGCTGGGACATCGTCGGTTCTCTCGACCGCGTGCAACTCCTCATCTTCATCACCAAACGACCAATAGTCCGCGGTGAGATAGAAGCCGGCAGCGATCGACAACAGGACAACCGCAGCAAGACCGGCAAGGAGTCTGCGCCAGAGCCGGCGTCTGCGCAGGGCGGCGCGCGCCTGCTTTTTCAACCTGAAGCTTGTGTCGATACTGTGCGTCACGGATTGCTTCCGGTCAGGAAAAAGGTCCACCGCGCCTGTTCAAGCGTATCGACTTCGAGAAATCGTGCGGCGATATGGCCGCGCTGCCAGCATTCATCGATGCCGCGTATCGAAAAACGCCGCCGGTCGATGCACATTTCGGTCGACCCGGTCAGGGTTGCATGGCCAAAAACGTCCGTCGCATAGATGTAAATATAGCGGTTCGTGAGTTCCTCGCGGATCACGTTCACGCACTGATTTGCGCCGATGGTCCACCAGCCATCGGTCTGGTCCGCATTGTCGACCTTTTGGCCGACAGCGAGATTGACGACGTCGAGCGTCTGATTGCAGACGGTGAATTCGGCACGCGCTTCGTGGGACGACAGGAGAGCCAGCAACATCGCGCCCGACGTGACCGTAAGTCTGATACGGCCTCTCAGGGTAAGCCGGCCGCGAAGCCGGTCACGCAGATTTCTCGGCGGGACAGCGGTCGGGAAGGAAAAACGCGAGCGGCGGAGGTCCATCGGCGTCCATGCTACCCGCCGAGCCGGAAGTACTTTGCAGTCGCGGAGAATTCAGATCGATGGGTCTCGATCTCTTCGAGAATCTTGGGCAACAGCAGCGCGGCCGGTGTCGGCGCGGAGAACGTCGCAGCCTGAATATCCTGTGGACCCGTGATCACCATTATGATCTGCGGCACGACCTTGCCGGCCGCCTTGTCGGCTGCGCCGAGATCGATCGGAAAGTTGAACGTGGCCTTGTCGGCTTGCGCCAAGATACGACCGTCGAGGTTGAATGCCACGCCCCTGTGGTCGATCAGCAGCACGCTGGATATGAGGCCGCCACGCGTCACCAGCGTGCCGCCGATCGGCGAACCGCTCGGCACCGTCGTTCGATCGAGAACAAGCTGCGGCTTGTCAGTCGCCGTCTGGTCCACAAAGCGCAGAAAGTTGGTGACTTCGCATTGAGCCGGTTCAATCAGGCGGACGCTGATGTCCGGTTCGACATGGAATCTTGCCTGGAAATCGGACAACATTCGTTCGAAAGGCTGGACCTCTGTGCCCAATCCTTCGATTGCGACGGCGGTCTCGGTTGCCGACGTCAATGACGCATAGAAACAGTCGCCACCGTTGAACTCGCGCACCCAGGACACCCGTTGCGCAGCCTTGTCGAGGGCAATTGCCGGCGGCAGCTCTAGTTCCGGTTTCGGCACGTTCAAGGTGATGGCGGGTCCGTCCGGCTGTTTGCCTGCCGCCGGTTCGTCCTGTTGCCCCTTTGCGCTCGCGTCATGGCCTGCAGCGGGTTCGGGCACCTGGGTGGCCTGCTGGCTGGCCGGCTGCTCGGGCTTCTCCATCACGTCGGGCTGGACCGCTGGGGGCGGCGAGGCTTTGTCGGCCGGCGGCACCGGCGCGACCTGGACGCGCGGCGGAACAGCTTGCTGGCTGTCGCTGGTCACGCTATCCGGCTGAATTGCCGGCGGTGGTTGTGCCTCGGCTGCCGCTGGCTCCGGGGTTTTTTCGGATGCCGCTGGCTCCGGGGTTTTTTCGGATGCCGCCGGCTCCGAGGTTTCCTCGGATGCCGCCGGCTCCGACGCTTCCTCGGTTGGTGAGAGGACTTCGGCGGGCCGTGCCGGTTCCAACTTTTGCGCCTCGGCATCTGCCTGATTTTCAGCTGGCGACAGCGCCTCGGCTGGCGCCGGCTCCGAAGTTTCCTCGGATGCCGCCGGCTCCGGGGTTTCCTCGCTTGGTGAGAGGACTTCGGCGGGCCGTGTCGGCTCCAGCTTTTGATCCGCTGCGGCAGCTGCCTGCTTTTCAGCTGAAGGCGCAGCGGCCTCTGTTTGTGACCGCTCAGGCGGAACTGCCTTTGCCGGCTCATCGCTCGGCGAATTTGCAACACTGTCCGTCGGGGCCGGCTTTGATGCTTCCGGTGCCGAGAGCTTTGTCTCACTGCCGGTCGGCGTGGAAGGCGTCATCAAGCCGCTCAGATAAATGCCTGCACCTGACGCGACAGCTAAGGTCGCCAAGGCAGCGATCGTGATCGAGCGGCTCTCGGCGGGCTTTCCAGGGACCTTTGGCAAAACCGCTCGAGGACCGGCAACTGGCGAAGGCCTTGGTTCGGACAGAAGCGCCGGCCGGACATGCGGAACGAAGCGCTGTTCACCGGGAGCCGCCGGAGGCTGACTTGGGAGCTTGGGGCCAGGCGCGGTCCCCCCCGCTCGCGGCAAACCCGTCCGGTCGCGCGGCGTGATCGACGTTGGCGGCTTTGTCTCCTCATCCGTATCGTCACGTGTCACCCTGGCGATGTCCGCCATGCTGATCGGCCGGTCTTGTGGATCCGGCTGCAGCATGGCTTCAACAATTCCACGAAAATCGGCGTCGATGTCGGATAGATCCGGAACGGTTCGGCGTTTTTCCACGATCTCGAACTGGGAGCCGCCCATGTCGATCGGCTTCCCGCGCAGAGCAGCGGCCAGCACCAACCCCAGGCTGTAGATGTCGGATTGCTCGCTGACCTCGCCGCTGTACAGCCCGAGCTGTTCGGGAGAAACGTAGTTGTACTTCCCCGCGAATTTTCCGCCGATCAGCGTCTCTCCGCCGACGGTCGCCGACCGCGCGATGCCAAAATCGATGATCTTTGCGCGTTCGACCCGGCCTCCCGGCAGGATGATGTTATCCGGAGAGAGGTCGCGGTGTATTGCCCCCGCCTGGTGCACGGCGCTCAGGCCGGAAGCCAGGCGATGGCAGAGCTTGCGCACGTCTTCCGTCGGCATCGGGCCACGTCGCATGATATCGAACAGCGACTGGCCGTCGACGAATTCCATGGCAAGATAGGGGCGACCGATGCCGGGGTCGATCGTGAAGACATGATAACGCACGACCGCGTCGTGCGACAGGTGATTGAGGATCGACGCTTCCTTGCGGAACAGCGACAGGATCGTCTGATCACGGGCGAACTCGGGCAAGACGATCTTGATCGCGACATGGTCGCCGGTCTGGATGTTGTGGCCCCGGTAGACTTCGCCCATGCCACCGAACGCAATCCGCTCGTCCAGTTCATAGATGCCGCTGAGTTGCGTGCCTACGGCTGTGTTGGCCACGTTAGGCGATATTCGCGTCTTGTCGTCGGCGCTCATCAGCCTCAACCTTCCGCTCTGGAAGGATCAAGACGGGCCCCATTGCGCCCGTCTCCGATCTTCACGAGCACGATTGTGACATTGTCTGTTCCCCCGCGGGCCAGCACCGTTTGCAGCAGGTTTTCGCATGCCGCCTGAGGCGTCGCCGACACCGCCGCCGCCTCGATCTCGGCGTCTGTGACATGCGCTGTCAGCCCGTCGGTACTCAACACAAATATGTCGCCCGGCATGATCTCGCCTTGCTGGAAGTCAATGACGATCTCGTCGCTGACGCCGACCGCATGCGTGATGACATTACGGCGCGGCCAGGTGAGCGCTTCGGCTGCGCTGATCATGCCCTTGTCGAGAAGTTCCTGAACTTCGGTATGGTCCTTCGAAATCTGGGAGATCGAGTTGTTGCGGATCAGATAGACGCGGCTGTCGCCCGCCCACAGGCAGGCAAACCGCCCATCCATCGCCAGCAGGGCGGCGACAGTGGAGCCGATGGTTATTCCGCGGGATTCCGATATCCTGCGGATTTCCGCATTGGCCCGGCTCAGCCGGTCCTCGAAGCGCGCACGAAGATCCGGTGCAGAGCTTGCAATGCCGATCGTTGCCAGATGATCGACAATACTGGCCGAAGCGACTTCCCCAGCCTCATGTCCACCCATTCCATCGGCCACCACCCACAGGCCAGTTTCCGGCTCGACCAGATAGCTGTCTTCATTGAGCTCACGGACACAGCCTCTGTGGCTAACGCCGAAGCTTTCAAAGGGGAGGGCGACATTGTTCACTTTGCCACCAAGCGCCTCTCAAGCGTCCTCTGCGGCGCACTGTCAGGCGCTCGCTGGCGCGAGTTTGCCACAGGCTCGAATATTAAAGTATCGAAATCAACGTCCGCGCATCTGTTGCCGATGGACAGCCTCACCGTATTGGAAAATTCAAAGGTCATCTCAAAACGCCTTTGGACAGCTGAACCCGGAAAGCGCGGGAAGGAAGAGAGGGTTGGGGTCCGAACTGGTCTGGACCGTATAGGCGACATCGCGTCCGCCGATCACGAAGCGGGCTTCCGTGTTGCCGCCGGTGCTGGTGATATCAGCCTTGTCCAGCAGGCGCTTCAGCGCCCACGGACCGTCGAACTTGATCGCGGACTCACGGCCCGGCATTTCCGGAATGAGGCTCAGGCTCGCGGACGCGGAAGCCATGCCGCTCGGCCAGGTCACCGTGCTTGGCGCGTTGCCCGCCTGGTTGCTTTGGACAATCTGGCCATCGACGTCGAGTTCCGCCGTATCGGTATCGCCATGCAGTGAAAACGGCGTAAAGGTGACACTGACCGACGGCACCGAACCACCTGAAGGAAAGAAGGCGTTGCGGATTTCCGCGGCCAGCTGGAAGTTTTTCAAAGTCGACTTCGACAGGTCGCGCCCGAAACGCGCATCCTGTTTCCAGTTCCAGTCCTGGCCGGTCATGTCGATCAGCGATGCGAGATTCTGTGCGAAGAACCGGTCCATCAGTCCGCCTGGAGCGAACAGTTTCGCGAAATCCGCCATCGCAATATCCTCCGAGCCATCGCTGGCGAAAGGATAACGGCCCTCGACCATCTCCTCGCAGGCGCGTGTGACCGTCTGGTCGAGCATCTGGTTCAAATTCGTTAGCGAGGTTTCCGCGACGTTGCCGTCAAGCTCGTCGGCGGTCGCGGTGACCATTCGGGCGAGTTGCTTGGGCAGACGCGAGACATTGGCGCGAAGGGTGGATATCTGCAGCTGCAGGTTCATGTTGACGCGTTCCGTTTGCGAAGGGACATCGGCCGCCAATTGCAGGCTTTGGTAGATGTCGCGGAAATTCTGTGTCAATGCATCGATTGGGCGGCGTCCGGCGGGACCGTTCACCAAAGCCTGGAATGATCTGAATTGCGCTTCGACGTTCGCCCCCGGATTCTGGTTTTGCGCGCCAACGAAACCTGTGCCGGCCCGGCTTTGCGATTTGCCGCCGGCGGCTTGAAGGCCGATGCGGGCCAATCCCCTGGCGACATCTGCAGCGTCCTGCGGCTGGTTTTGAAGCATGTCGGCTTCGGCCTCGGAGCCGGAGTCTTTGCCGGAACCAGCTTCTTGCGTCAGAGCTGTTTCGTCGGCGATCGCCGTAAAAAGCTGGTCGATTGGCGAGGCTGGCGATGCGGCAGCGGACAGCGCGATATAATGCGGCTTGTCCTTCAGCATCGCCTTGAACTTCAACTTGTCGAGAACGCCGTTCCACGCCGCGGCGAACTCCCTCCCATAGCGATCGACAAGTTCGGGACCGAGTTTAAGCAGTTCCTGGTCGATGCCACCTTGCTCGCCGCCGCCGCCGAGAACCCACTGGTCATCGACAAGCATCTGCGCAATGCGCGAGAGTTGTCCGAGATAGAAGTTGTTGAAGCCGCTATAGGTGTAGATACCGGGTACGCGAAGGCCTGACAGATCGCCACCATCGACACGCTCGAACAACAGCTGCGCTTCCGGGCCGCCTTTCACGGCGACGGAAAAATTGTCCAGCGCTGCCGCGTATACCGCCGACTTGACCAAGGCGGAGGCACGATCGGCAAGGCTCATTCGTCCGAGCGAGCGTTGAGCGGCTTCGACAAGTGGCTGGTTGAGTTCGAAAACCGGATCGTAGGCGTCGTCCAGCGCAAGCATCGCCCGCAGATGCTTTTCGAGTTGCGCCCGTCCCTCGCGGTTGTTTTCGCCCGGATACCGGTTCTGCTCCCAATCCTGCCTCATCCAGGAAACGATCAACTCGTCGTCGACCTTCGGCGCCCTGCCGCCAAGCATCAGGTAGATCTTCAGCGGT
This sequence comes from Mesorhizobium sp. WSM4840, assembly GCF_055811755.1. Lineage (NCBI taxonomy): Bacteria > Pseudomonadati > Pseudomonadota > Alphaproteobacteria > Hyphomicrobiales > Phyllobacteriaceae > Mesorhizobium > Mesorhizobium sp. WSM4840. Next base: position 48,276 of record NZ_JBVVQD010000003.1, on the reverse strand, counting down.
TCGTAGAGCGCGGCGGGATCAGCCATCTTGGCCTGGATCGTCCGTTCGGCCTGAAGCAGCAGGCGCGAACGGAACATGCGCTCCAGCGCTTGCCGGTAAGCTGTTTTTGATGCCGAAAGAAGTCTTTCCCGCTGACCGAGGCCGAACGTCGCCTCGATCGGGGTCGACAAGTCACTGGTGTCGAACCCGGCCGGCAGCTCGCGCAACTGGTCGAGCGGGCCAATGACGTTTTCGAGGTCGACGTCGGCGACCGTCGGGGTTTTGAGGAGCGGGTCCGCCGTCTCGCGATAGCGGCTTACAGCTTGCGACGTGGATGCGATCAGCGACCTGTTGGCCGTAAAGCTCAGGGCCAAGGTGCCCAGAGCCGCGGCAGCGATCAACGCTATTGCGCCAAGGCCGCCATATCTGGCAATCGCTGCACGCCTTTCAGCCGATTTGTCGTATGAAACCCACCCGGATTCCGCAAAAATGACGCCGGTCAGAAGATCGTGCAAGAAGAAGCTTTTGCCAGTGCCGGAAAGATGGGCGCGGGAAGCGCTGCCGAAACTGCGACCGATTGCGCCCAGCACCTGGTCGATCGGCGTACCCTCCTGCGTGCCCGATGAAAAATAGAGGCCACGCAGGCTGACGTTCACCTGGCTGCGGGCGGGATCGAATATGCTTGCGATGAAACTGGCAATACGGCCCTTCAGCGCGCCAAACTGGGCTGGAAAGCCAAAGATGGATATACGAGCGACTGGATCGGTCTCTTCCTGCAGGCGGTCGGCCATCTCCTCCGCCAGGCGTTTTTCCAATGCGTCGAATTCGGCCGGTGCCTCACCGACCATGTTCTTGTTGCGATCGGCAGTCTGGAATGTCGCGCCCCATACTTTGCGGCGGCGCTGCTCGTCGAAACCGCCAAAATAATCCATGAAACCGGCGACAAGGTCGGCCTTGGTGAAGAGCAGGTACACCGGGAACTGGATTTTCAGCGTTTCGTGGATTTCGCGCAGACGGCTGCGTATTTCAATGACATGGACGTCAAGCTGCCGATCATCGAGGCTGATGAGATCGGCAAGGCTGATGGCCAGGATAACCCCGTTTATCGGTTGCCTGGTGCGGTATCTCTTAAGCAGCGACAAGAAGGCGAGCCAGCTCTTCTTGTCGCTCTGCGCGTTGGAATCCTGCGTCGTGTAGCGTCCGGCGGTGTCGATCAGCACCGCCTGGTCGGTGAACCACCAGTCGCAGGATCGTGTGCCGCCAATGCCGGCGACCGGCTGGGCGTCGCCCGAACCGGCAAGCGGAAAATTCAGACCGGAATTGACCAACGCCGTTGTCTTGCCGGCACCAGGCGGGCCGATCACGACGTACCAGGGAACTTCGTAGAGGAAATTGCGCCTGCCGCTCGACCGCTTGAGCGCAGCGATGGCTTCGTTCATACGAGCCTCGAGCACCTGCGAGTCGTCATCCCTGTCGTCATTGCGGGCGACTATCGCCTCGAGCGCCTTTTGCGCCTTTCGCTTTTGCCAGAAACGCACTCCATAAAAGAGCGTCGCGATCGCAACGATCACGCCGATGATCGTCACGCGCAGCCAGACGGGTGCCAGCGGACGAGTGTCGGCAAAGCGGATCAATGGTCCGGCAAACCAGACGGCTGCCGCGAAACCGGCCAACGCGATCGCGCTGAATATCCGCAGCAGCCAACGCGTCATAGGCGCTTCCAAATGGCCGTGCTCACAGCGTTTCCTCCTTGGGGATCATCAGGTCGACACGGCGATTCTGGGCGCGGCCTTCCGGCGTCGCATTGTCGGCGATCGGTTCGTCTTCGCCCTTGCCGTCGACCGTGATCCGGGAAGGCTTGCTGAACCGCGGCGCCATCATCGCTTCGACAGCCTTCGCCCGGGCAATGGAAAGGTCGAAGTTGGATTTGAACGCGCTCGATTTTCGCGGCTTCACATTGTCCGTATGGCCGACGATCATGATCGGTCCGGGCTCCGGTTCCAGCGCGGCGGCGATGTCTGCGGCGATCGGTCCAAACTCCGGCTTTATCTCGGCCCTGCCGGACGGGAATAGCAGGATATTGTTGATCTCCACGACGATGAACTTGCCCTGCGTGCCGACGGTCAGTCCGCCGCGCGCGATATTCTCGGCCAGTGCGGCATGGATGCGATCGATCTGAGAGGGGGTAGTGGCGACAGGCGGAGCGACTTTCACCGGCGCAGCCGACGGCACCACGCTGGCGCGTTCTATGGCGATCGGCGTCGACGGATCGAGCGCCAGCAACCTGCCGGCAAGGGCCTCGCCCTCGTTGGTGATGAAGACCCGCAATGCGAAGAATGCCGCCGTCAACAGCGCCGACGCTGCGGCCGCAACCACCCAGAGCGGCAACCGGGTCGACGACTGTGCGCTTGACACCGCCATGCTTTGCCAGTGGGGCGAGATGTCTTCGTCGGCGCGCGCCCTGAAGTAGCGAAGCGTCTCGTAGACGTCGCGTCGAACGCGTTCGAGATTGTTGTCCTCGCGCGTAAGGCCCCGATACTGGCCTTCGAACCCCAGCGACAGGCAGGCATGCATCAATTCAAGCAAGTCGTAGTGTGCCTCCGGCGCGGCCAGTACCTTGTTCAGCGCTTCGTAGAAGCCCGAGCCGGTGGGCACAGCGTGAAAGAACCGCAACAGCATGCTGTGCTGCGCCCAGGCGTCTCTCTTCGGCCAAGGCAGGTTGCCGATGAGGTCGTCAGCGGTTTCGCAGAGAGCAAATTTTGCGATCCGTGCATCTTCTTCGGGAACACCGGCTTTCTCCATTGTCCGGTCGAATTTTTCGATCGCCTCGGCAATATGTTCCGCCAGTTGTTCCGCCTGTCTTTCAACAGGCATAAGCCTGAGCTGGCCAAACAGCATCAGCAAAGGAGCGGCCGCAGCGAGGATCTGATTTGCTGCGGAATATCTGACACTGTCCGTGGCATTCAGCAGGATTTCCTGCTCAATGCCCGGCGTCGCCGCAAAGGAGCCGGTTGCCGCCGCTGCGCCGGGGTCTGCACCCTGATAGATCACGGTTCCCGATGTCCAGCCCGGCGGTGCATGCCGACCGACACCCGGATCGAAAACCGTTGAATCCTTAACCTGCGAGGGACCGGGGTGCCCGCTGTCGGGAACGGGCCGCTGAGGAGCAGGCGCTGATTTTTCAGCGCGGCGCGGTGCGCGAATGACGGTCTTGCCCGCCGGGCCGAAAGGATCGTCCTTCGAACTCATCGCCAAACGTCCGTCCATGCCCGGTTGCTGCGTCTGCGCCACAAGCGGGCAAAACGGTCCCTGGTCAGGCGCAGGAACTGCAGGCGCTGCTGACGAGGGCAGTGTCTGGAGGAAGGTCGGCTATATCTTTCTATCCCGCCGTAACATGACATGTGCCGCAGACCCCCAGGTCAATCAGCCTTACCCGCTGGCGAACTGTCGTAAATGATCGTAAGCTTAGAAACGGTCGATTGGAACCAGATGCAGCGCTGCGAAAGGATTTTTCTTCGCCAACTACAGCGCCGCATCTTTGGGCTCGCAAAGGACGCTCTAATACTTTCCACCTGGCGCGTGATCCGTACCGCGGCCGAAGGTCAGCGCAGCAAACCAATCCGATTTCCGGGGCATGGGCCAGGTTCAATCTCCCCGGCTTATTTTTGCTTGTCGGCTTTGGCATAGGCTTCGCTGAAATAGGCCAGGAATATGTCCAGCATTCCGTTTTCGTGTGCTTCCTCCATGGTTCGCCATTTGGCGACAAAGGCGTCCCAAGCCAGGCTCTTCTTCGAAGTGAATGACGTGGGTGGGAGTTTTTTGCCGATCGCCTCGGGAGACAGGTCGTCAAGCAGCCGGGAGAGCGCAGCTTGCATGGCTGCATAGGTGGCAAATTCGTGCGTCTTGAGATCGCGGAATGCGTCTTCGACACTGTGCCTGGCATCAAGGTAGCCGGCTCTGCGCCGTGCGAACATGATTTCGAGGATGTCGTCGGTTCCCGGGACGAATTTCAAGGGGTTGTTATCCGCGGAGCTTATCATCGTCCGGTGTGTGCTCTTGGCCAGTATTTTCGCAGCCGCACGTGCCTTCAGCAGCAAGGCCAGTTCCTCGACAACCGTTCGAAGCACTGTGCCGATTTCGGCAGCAACTTCATGCGGATCACGCGATTGAAGCAATTCCGGCGAGATGCCGGCTCCGATCGCGATTTCCCGCAGCACCTCGTCTCTCGTCGAAGGGAGAGGCGCGGGCGGCGAAGGCGTCGACGCCGGTGCTCGCTGCCCGGGCCGTTGCTCCACCGGCTCGAAGAAAGGCTCGCCTCCGAAGTCCAGAGGCCGACCGGTTGCGACCGGCATTTCTCGTTGCGTCGAACCGTGCCTGCTTTGAGGATGACCCATCGTGGCGCGCTCGTCATCGATCGATACCAAGATGACGTAGCGGCCGATCAGCAGCCGGTCTCCATGGTCAAGCCGATGCGGGCCGGCCATGCGATGGGTCGATCCGTTGATGAAGGTCCCATTGCGCGAGACGTCGTGCAGCCAGAACGCGCCTGCCTCGTATCGAACATCGCAATGTCGGCCGGAGATGAACTTGTCGGGGTCGGGCAAGGTCCAGTCACAGGCCTCGCGGCCGATTTCGAAGCTGCGATCACGAGTTGAGTAGCCGGTCGACATACCGGCGGGCAGCGAGACGACATTGTTGATCTGCAGCCTGATGAACATTCAAAATCGCCGTCGATCCTGTCGGGAAACTCACCCAGGACACCCCATTATACCAGCAATTTGTGAGCGGCGGCACAGAAGCGTTCAAGTCGATAATTCCAAAGGCGACCAGGCTGCAGCCGCCAAGCGTCCCCTTTGGTCGCCGGAAGACATGTGCTAGGCTGAAGCAGAAACGAGCGGCGGGAGGGGGCACGACCCATGCCGAACGAACGTGCCACGGTTGTGCAGACGCCGGTTGGCGCTGACCTGTTGACCTTCACGCATCTTATCGGGCGCGATGAGATCAGCCGTTGTTTGGCCTATACGGTCGGGTTCGTGAGCAACAGCCCCGAGATCGATCCCCTGAAGATGCTGGGCGGTGCTGTTTCGGTCGAAGGTGAATCCGATCCGAAACGCTGGTTCAGCGGCCTTGTGTCCGAGTTTCGGCTGACCCGGATCGAGGACCGTCTGGCTTACTACGAAGCCGTCGTCAGGCCATGGCTTTGGTTTCTCGGCAATACCACCGACTGCCGCATTTTCCAGAACATGAGCGTCATCGAAATCGTCGAGGAGGTTTTCTCGAAATACAGCACGGCAAAATTCGAGAAGCGCCTGCAAGGGTCTTATCCGCCGCGCGAATACTGCGTCCAGTACGATGAGACCGATCTCGATTTCGTGCAGCGGCTGCTCGAGCACGAAGGCATCCTGTATTTCTTCGAGCATGACGAGGGCAAGCACACGCTTGTGCTCGCAGACGCAATGAACAAGCTCAAGCCGGCGCCGGGCTATGAAAAGGTGCCTTATCACTTTGAAGGGCAGGGCTCCCGTCGCGATGTCGAATACATCACCGAATGGATTCCGGGCAGCTCCGTGCGGCCAGGTGCCTATGTCCATACCGACTATGATTTCAAGAAGCCGGGCGCTGACCTGATGGCCAAATCCGCCCAGCCGTTCAGTCACAAGCTGGCGGCGGGCGAGAATTACCGCCAGCCCGGCGCGCATCTCGACGTCGGTCGCGGCGACAGCCTGGCCGCGATCCGGCGCGAGGAAATCCAAGCCGTGCACCAGCGCATCGCTGCAGTCGGCACGGTGCGCGGCCTGTATTCCGGCTGCACGTTCAAGCTGGACGGCTTCCCAAGAGAAGACCAGAACCAGGAGTATCTGGTGGTCAGCGCCGAATACAGGCTGTTCGATCCGGGCTACAGAGCCCTTGCCGACGTCGAAAGCGAGAACTTCAAGGTGATCCTCGGCGTGGCGCCGACTGCCTTGCCCTATCGTCCTCCGCGGGTGACGACACGGCCGATCATGCGCGGTCCGCAGACGGCGACGGTGGTCGGTCCGTCCGGCGAGGAAATATTCACCGACAAATATGCACGGGTGAAGGTCCAGTTCCACTGGGACCGTCTCGGCAAGAAGGACCAGAACAGCTCCTGCTTCGTGCGGGTGTCACAGACCTGGGCCGGCAGCGGCTGGGGCTTCATCCAGATACCGCGCATCGGCCAGGAGGTGATCGTCGACTTCATCGAAGGCGACCCGGATCTGCCGATCATCACCGGCCGCGTCTACAACGCCTCGCAGATGCCGCCATACGGACTGCCGGGCAACGCCACGCAATCCGGCTGGAAATCCGACTCTTCGAAAGGCGGCGGCGGCTACAACGAGCTGATGTTCGAGGACAAGGCCGGCTCCGAACTGGTCAATTTCCAGGCGCAGAAGGACCACAACCTTCTGATCAAGAACGACCGCACCAAGCTGGTACAGCACGACCAGTCCGACCGCATCGACCACGACGCCAAGCACTCCGTCGGCCACAACCTCGACGAGGACGTCGGCAACAACAAGACGGTCAAGGTCGGCGTCGACCAGACCACGGATATCGGCAATAACGACACCGAGACGGTGGGGGTCAATCGCTCGCTGACCGTGGGCTCGAACGAGACGATCGGTATTGGGGCGAACTCGACGGAGACGATTGGCGCCAATCATACGCAGACTGTGGCGCTCGTCCAGACGGTGACAGTTGGCGCGGCGCGTGTGGATTCCGTCGGAGCGGCGGAACAGCGCAGTGTCGGCGGATTGCAGAGCAACACGATCGGGGCGACGCGGTCGGTCAGTGTTGGGACAAGCCAGAGCCACAGCATCGGCGCCTCGGATACATGGAAGATCGGCGCAAGCCAGAATATCAGCATCGCTGCGGACCAGAATAAGAAGGTCGGCGGTGGCCAAAATTTTGAAATCGGTAAAGGCCGCAAGTTGAAGATCGGCGCGGACGACGCGACCGACGTCGGCGGCGGGCACACCCTGAAGGTCGGCAAAGCTAGTGCCGTGGATGTTGCCAATGACGGCAGTTTCAAGATCGGCAAGAACTTTGCGATCGACGCCGGGGATTCGATTTCGCTGACGTGTGGCAGCGCCTCGATCACCATGAAGAAGGATGGAAATATCATCATCAAGGGCAAAGATATTACCGTCAACGGATCCGGGAAGATCAATATCAAGGCATCGAGCGACATCACCATGAAGGGTTCCAAAATCCACGAAAACTAGCGGAAGCCTTGTTTTCATTGATGGCGGGGTAGCGCCTTAACAACATCGTGTATCGTGAAAGAATGGCTGCTTTTGCCCGAATGATCATCCTAGAGAATATTGTAGGGCAGCATGCTGAGCAGGCGGCGTCGTTGTGGGCACAAAGGGACAGTTTAGCCCTTGACGATCCTCCAGATTTGGACGCCATAGCGGCCATAGACGATAGATTGGAAATAAGTCTCGATGGCATAAGGGTCGCAAGCCGGGCGGCTTGGCCCTGTGTCCTCGCCCTCCATCAGGCGTCGCCTGGCAAGGGCGAACTCTTCGTCGTGTCTTGGACGGCTCTCGAGTTCGAGAGCGCCGATCATGTCGCGCAAGCAGTTGAAATTGGTCGCACCGCGATCGACGGCCCAGGTGGCCTGCTCGGCGCGCTGGCATGGCATACGCCTCGCCTAATTGCGCCATGGGTGCGAGCGTGGATTAATGACGCGCGTGATCCGTTCAAGCGGTTCCTGGGCGTGTCGGCCTGCTTCGAACACCGCGTCGATCCAAAACAGATGCTATCGTTGCGACTGCGCGATCCCGACACGTCAGTACGTGCGGCGAGCCTTCGGCTGGTCGCGAAGCTCGGTCGCGCCGATCTGACGGGCGAAGTCAGGAATGCGGGTTCCGATGAGGACCAGCAGGTACGTTTCTGGGCTGCCTGGGCTTTGAGCGAACTTGGCTCAGGCGACCTCGCTGAACTGAGGAGGGTAGCAGTGCAAGGCGACGACAACGCGCTGAGCGCGCTTCGAGCTGCGGTGAAGGCGATGCCGATGAAGGAAGCGCGAAGCTGGATAGGCTCGCTGTATACGTCACCGCAGAGCGCCTCCCTCGGGGTGAGAGCGGCTGGCATGCTGGGCGATCGATCGATCCTGCCGTGGTTGATTGAACGGATGGGCAATCCCGCTCTTGCCGTGACCGCGGGCGCGTCGTTTCTGGAACTGTTTCCCGAGGCGCGGCAGGAGAGCGATCTCTTCACGACTGACCCCGGCGCGGCGGGGCTTCGCTTCGAGGAATATTTTGGTGATCAGGCCGTAAGTGTCCCGCTTGCCGGCAAGGTCCTGGAATGGGGACAGCGCCAAGGACACATCAAAAATTGAGCGGGGGGCGCCAGGCGGGCCGCTCGGATCACAGAACCACTGCCGAGTCTCAACCAGTTGGCGCGAGCCGGTTGAGCGAACGTGCCGAGCTGTTGGCCAGTGGGGCATCCGGCGCACTTAACGCTAACTCAAGAGCAGCGCATCGCCTCTGACGCAGCGTTCCGTTTGCAAAGATCTCCGCCAGACTCGCCGCCGCCAGAGGCTTGCCCTGCAGATATCTTTTACCCTGACTGAAGTCCGTCTGGTTGCGCCGCCACCATTCGCGAATCTTGCGGACATCGGGCCAGACCAGATCCTGGTCGCGAGCGAAATAGTCGGCTGGTGACGCATTCTCGAAATCCACGTCGGCCGGCGGCTTGATATTCATCCCTTCGCGCTCGATTGACATTCCGGTTATGGTCTCAAAACTTTCGCCGGCCAGCCGTGCGAGCTTCGGGTCGCGCATGCGTGTGGTCAGCCACGGCACGAAGATGGGGTCCCCCAGGATGCCCGACCCGGCAGCAATCAGACGTTCCTTCGAACGATCCCCACGCAGACTAAGCAGCCATTGCACGGCGCTTTGGTGATCCGCGGCGCGCAACAGAAGTTGCACGCCCTTCCAACCAATCCCGTCGACGCTGGCGTGCCTCCGCAAGATTTCCAGTGCCTCATGCCTGTCTCCCAGCAGCACGCAGGACCATGCGGCCCAAAATCGACAAGTTTCGTGTGGGTCATTTAGGGCCGCCTTAATGTCGGAGAGCAGATCGACGCGCCCAACTTCCCCGGCCAGGCGCAAGGCTCTGGCGCGCACCGCGAGGGTATCGTTCAGCAACTCTGAAAGGCGCATCGCGGGGTCGATCCGCCGGACCGAACACGCGGCCAAACCGAGTAGGCGCCGGATGGGGCGCGGATCCTCCAAAAGGGAGCGTACCCATTCCTGAATTCGATACGGCTCGACCCAACCCAGGGCCGATACGGTAGCTCGGAATAAATCTGGAGATGCCTCGGCGAGATTCAGAACGTAGCCAATCCTGTTCTCGGACAGGCTCTCGAAGGCAAGGACGGCAGCCACGAAAGTCTCGCCCGGCTCCTGATACTGGTCGAAGGCCCTCTCGGCTACCTGCCAGCCCCACTCGCCCGAAACACGAAGACCGTCGATATGTGCCTCCAGCCGGTCGTCCAGTCTGCTCAAATTCTTGAGGTACTGATCGGGAGCGTCGACCGCCCTTTCACGCTGCAGCCAAAGGAAGGCCGCGTCTTCGGCATGTTGCTCGACGATATGCTCGATAACGCGGCGCGACATCCGAGGCCCTAGTTAAGCTGGATCGAGCCACCTTTGATCTTGTTGGGGCCAGAGGAGCGGCTGAGAATATAGGTGCCGCGCAGAATGATCTTGCCGGTACGGGTCAGCGTTATGCTGGCCTTGCCGCAGCGAAGCACGATCTCACGTTCGGCGGAAAGATCCAGGCGCTCCCCGTCCAGGGTCACGGCGACATCCTCGGCGGCAACCGGCTTCGGACGCAGCAGGCGGCCCAGAATGACGGCGCGGTCGGGATCGCCACCGTCGAACATCACGACCACGTCGGTCCCGAAATCCGACGCCTCGAGCATGGTTGCAGCGCGGGCAGCAACCATCCTGCTCTCGATTCCGTCCGGTACGGAGACGATCGGCTCGCCTGACTTGTTGCGTCCTATGAAGGTGCCGATGACAAGGCCATCGCTGAGACCGCTGCCTACGCGCGCGAAATCGGGGCGATCGTTCACAGGTGCTTACCTTGTGACTAGCTTGATGTCTTTGGCGCATGATAGCCGTGATCTGAATGCGGCGCAATTCGTCGCTATGCTATGGGGAGAACTCCAGGCGCACTGACCTGCACCCGTAGGATGTAATTCCTCATGGTGCTATACAAAACTTGCAACGTATACTCAGGGAATTTCCAGGTTGCGTCTCCTGTGAATTCCTCGTCGTAATGCTTGATCGGCTCTGCTGTGATCTTTCGAAATACAACTTCAGGCGAATCGTCGAAGTGCAATCCATTCGGAAGCGTGCCGGGCCAACGCGCCCCGTCGGCTTCGTATTCTCGATAGAACAGCACATGGGTCAGCGCCAGATCGCGCCCCCCCTCCATGTACCGGAAGTGGAGGAAAAGACCCAAGTGTTTATCGAATCTTCCAACCAAGCCGCCATCGTCGACTTCCAGATTTTGCTCCAATCGCAGAGGCGAAAACATAAGCCGAAGTCCGGGATCGGACAACTTCTTGCCAAGCGCGGCCATGATATTTGGGGTTGACGGTATCAGACCTGCATCGTCGTAGTCGGCAGGCATTGGCGGCGGTCGAAGTTGACAAGAAACGAAACCTATATTCGTGCCGCCATTTGCATAACCAATGATGAGCTGAAACTGTGGAAGCTCCCACGTGTCCCTGGTGTAGGAACGCCGGGTGCTCTCGTAGGCGGCCAACCTGTCTCGCGCCGAAATCCTGCTGTCCGAAGCCACGAGGCCGGCAGGCAAAGATCCTTGGTACGGGCCGACATCATAGCGCTCGCAGTAAAAGTAGATCTGAGTGAACAGCATCGGCTCGTTCTTGGGATCCTCTATTTCCTGCCCGAGCAGGTGCGCTCTCGCCTCGAATCCCAGTTCCACCCCAAGCTTCTTGTTCAGAAGCCAATCCTGAGCATTCAGGACAGAGCCGTCGTTCTCGTCGAGCACGACTTCCGGCTGCCGCAAAATGGCCAGCCGCGACATCAAGGCCTGAACCTCGGTATCCGTTGACGATCTCCCAAGAAGGCTTACAGCTCCGCTGAAGTCCATGCCAGGCCGTATCCGTCCCCTATTTCGGTTCTTCCATGTTTAAGGTAACCTTCATGAGAGCGTCACCATCGATTTTGTAGCGAGCCTTCAGAAGAAGTTTGTTGGACACTCTCCATTGGTCCCAAGCTTCCTCCTGCTCGACCGGAGTTCCAAATCTTTCCCTCAGGCTCGGCCGAGTTGCATCTTTTGGGATATCATAAGGAGACGGCCAGGGTTCCCTTTTCACATGCATGGTCACACTGGTGAGCACGCATGTGCCGGCGCCCCCCGGAACATCCTTGAAGAGCTCAACATCCTCAAATTGAAGGGTCATTCCATCTACATCGACGGAGAGGTAGATCTCATCCCTCGGCATAACCACACCTTTTGTGACACCTGACCGTTTCAAATTTTCCTTTAAATCCGGATCGTTATTCGTCCTTCCAAACAGGTCTACCCATTTCTGATAATCCATTACTGCCTCCATACTGGCTTGATCGATGGTCAGCCCTCGCACTCCTTGACCGCCTCTTTTATCATTCCTTCGAAATCAAACTCTTTAAGTTCCTTGACCGCCGCAGCATATGCGGGTCCGCACTCGGTGTCGTCCAACGCTGCTTGTATTGCGTCGGTGTCTCGTTCTATGGCATCTTTCATGCTTTGCTTGGTTTCCGCGTCCGGCTTCATCAGCGGTTTGTTTAAATTCCCGCATGTTTCACTGTCCGCCCGGTGAACTTTGCGTGGGATTACGATAGCCTTGCCCCTGCTTTCCACTTTGTCCTTTACGCACTTTGCAACGTCTGGGTCGAAAGGGCCGAAGCGTTTTACGGCGCGTGCATATAAAGTTCCCTTCGCCGGAACGTGGTCGCGCTCCCATACCCGCGACCCGTCTGCTCGACTCGCCTTGCCGCTGTTACAAAGACTTCCATAGCTGCCAACCTCGCCGCATTTGTGCATCGGCTTGTTGTCCGGACCCTGCTTATTACCGGTCGAGGTGGCGGAGTTCTTAGCTCCCATTGTTCGTCATCTGATCGCCGAGCAGTTGGATGTTCTTGCCTTCTGCCTTCACGTCCATCGAGCCGGGCGCGACGAACTCGGTCTTTCCCTGTGTAGCCGACGACACCACGCCGCCGCCGGTGCCCTGGCTCGCCACATCAGGCGACGGCGCGCTCATGTAGTAGCTTCCCTTGATGGCTATCTTCTTCCCTTCAATCTTGACCGTCGAGGTGGCATCCGACAGCCTGTCGGCGGAGCGTCCGAAATTCGGCAGCGGAACGGGCACGAACGGAGCCGGCGGTCCCGGCATCTTGCACACATTGGGCACGTCCGCCGGCGCCATGTCTATGCTGCCCTCGGTCACCGGCGTCTTGGGCGGGTTGACTCCAACGGAAACCATCAGGCAGGCTTTCTTGGCGGGTTGGCAGAAAAGTCCAGCAGCGTCACCGCGCGCTGGCCGCCTTCGGAACTGGCCCAGAGCGCCGCTCGCGAACCGTGGCTGTAGCCCTTGCTGGCGGCGGCGTGAGCCAGCGCCGCGAACAGTGGACCTGACGCTGCGCCGACATCGCCCCAGCAGTCAGCTGGATGCAGATAGTGGGTTGCCTCATCTGAAAGATGCTGAACTCGCAGGATTGTGTAGACCAACTCCTCGCTGCGGTAGCGCTGTCCATTGAGATCGCAGTAGGTGTCGGTGATCTTGCGCCGATCTGTGCCAATGACCGGCTCGAGTCCGAGGAAGGCGGAGCTCAGCCCTTCGCCCACGCAAACCCCGTCCTCGCCGTGTCGCTTGATGGTGATCCGCTCGGGCGCGGTGCTGACTGCGCTCAGCTGCGCCAGGGCCTCCAGGCCCAGTTCTGATATCAGATTGCGGCGTGCCAGCAGGCACGCGCCCGCTCCCTCTCCCGGGAAGAAGCCGTCTCGGTTCACCTCGGATTTGAGTTGCCCCGTTTCATCCATCCATTCCAGCGTTTGATAGTCGTGATAGGAATCCACGCCTGCCACCACCGCCAGATCCGTCTTGCCTTCATCGATCGCCTTGGCGGCCATACCGAACGCAAACATTCCGGCAGCATGTCCGTTGGCCAGGCATTGCACGCGCAGGTTCGCCGGGCCGAATCGTCCCATTACGGCACGACCGAGCACTTCGGCGATGCCGTCCGGTAACCCGGGCCGCGGCTCCGGCGCACAGATGATCAGGAGCGTTCTCAGGCCGTTGGCCGACAGCGCCGCGGCCTGCGGCAGTTGCAGCAGCGTCGACAACAGCAGTTCCTTCATGCGCTCCGCCAGCGGCACCTCGGGGCCGATGACCGCATCCTGCGCCAGGCGCATGGGCTCGCCATTGCGGTCGACGAAGAACGGATGCTCGGAAATTGCTGAGATCCCCGCCCGCACCGCTGCGGCAGCGCTTTCGGGACGCAGACCAACCGGAGTCCGCGCTGAAAGGCCGGCCAGCCAGACTGGCGTCCGAGGGAGATAGGCTGCGACGCTTGGCGTAGGCATCGTCATTCCATCACATCAGCTTTTTCAGGCGGACAGAGGTTTGATCGAGATAGTCGATGTCCTTATTGCATATGAGCGAGCTTTGCCAAACCATAATCACGCGCGAAGTATCCGGCTCTAGGATCACGGTCGCCAACGTGCCTTTGGTGTGAATCGTCTCGCGTTTGATGCGCGTTGAGAAGCCGAAAACTAGGCGCGGAAGATGGAAGCGTATCGGGCCGTTCGGCGAGAGATTGATGAGCTGCACCGGCTCGCCGCCCCGCAGATAGCCGGCGACCTGTTGATCCTGCGGGGCGCAGCAATAGTAGTGGGAATCGAGATCATTCGCCCAGAGCGGGAAGCGCGTCTTCTGCCAGATCTCGTCATAAGTGCCGGCGAGTTCCCGGCGCGGCGACCAATGACAGGCCACCGCGTTGAAGCCGGCCGGCGCGGGGCGGCTAGCGACGGATGAAATCAGGTTTGCCGGATACTCGATATTGGGGAGCGGCCGTCCGAGACAGCCATTCGGGTTGGAGATGAAGCCCCGCCCGACCGGATTCCTCGCCTCCAGGCGATGATCCTTCGGATTGCTGGCAGTGCGATCCCAGCCGCCGAATGCCGCTTCATACCGGATCGGCATCTTGAGAAACGGGTCGGGGCTCGCGATGACACGTCGTCCGGCAAGGTTCACCGTCCACCAGCGATTGCCGAATACGCTCAGGCGCTTTTGAACCGGACCAACCTGGAATCCTACATCGAGCTCTGTGATCGGTTTGCCGTTCGGTGACCAAGCGGTACCGTTGACGAGCACGTCCGTGCAGGGCTTCACCCCGAAAAAATCGGCTTCATAGATCAGGCTTTTCTCGTAGTCGCCGTCGAGGGGCTGTCCCTGTATGAACGGCGGCACCTGGTTCTCCGAGGGCCGCGTGCTTCCGTCGGCCAGTATGTCCAAGGTAGCTTTCACGCAGACCAGCCAGATCTTGTTCGCGGCCTTGTCCTGAACCCAGCTCCCCATCGCTGGAAACCCGGTGCTGTTGCTGACTTCCCACATGGCGGCGGCGGACCCTCAGGCGGAAAATCGTTGGCTTAGGATGTTCTCGGAATGCCGGAGCATCCGGCGGGTTCACTCAGGGAATAATGTTCGGTATTTGATCCGGTCATATCAGCCCAGTCTTCCATCTTCCTGAGAACACTTGCTCCAGCGTCGCCTGCGGCGACAGCGGATCAACGTCGAAAATGTCGGAGTATGCAGTCCACATCACCATATCGCCGATCACCTCTTCGCCCGGCTCGACAGGCGGCACCGGCAGCACGCTTAGAGCGCCATCCAGTTCGTCGGACGTCAGCTCGCCCTGCTGGGCGGCAGCGGCAGCCTCTTCGATCCCGGCAAACCACGCCTCAGCGCGAGCCAGTTGAATGAACGCATCAGGAAGCAGCGCGACGACGCTCAAAGGGAACTGCCTGCCGACCCTGTCGGCGCTCTGCAGAATAATGCCCGCCGAGGCGCCGAAAGAAGCCGGACCAGCCAGGAAGCGTAGCGCGGTGGTGCGCGGCCAGGTTTCCGAGCCGATCAGCGGCACGATGTGCTGCGCCAGCCAGCGGTCCCAGATGCGCACAAAATCCCCCGGCAGCCGCCGCGTGACGAAATCGCCGGTGGCAGGCATTTTGCCGTAAAAGCCGGGCAGGATCATATCTGCGGCGGACATGAGAATTTCTTGAACATTTGCAAATTGTAGGGGTTCTCGACGCTTGCCGCCTTGAGCTCGAAATCGGCGTACATGCCTTGCGTGCCCAGTCGCAGGCTGTAGACATCCGTCAGCGAGGTGCCGGTGAAGCGGCCGCTGCGCAGCAGCCTCAGCCACGCCCAGCTGCCGGTTTCGTTCAACATGACTTCGGGCGAGCCGTCGATCGGCTGGAAGGCGAGCGAGATGACGCCGGTGCCGTCCTTGCCGGGCCAGGTCATCGGCTGCGGCCGCGTCGCGTTGTTGTAGTAGACGAGGTTCTGGCCATCGAGATTGAGCGTCACGCGCGTCACGTTGGGCGACAGGTCCGTCGGCTGCAGCGTGAAGCTCATCACCGGCCCGGTACCGCCTGGAAACAGATCGTCGCGAATCCGCCTGGCTTGTTCGAACGCCGCCAGGGCCGCCGCGTCGAGGCCGAAATCGGCGCGCCATTTCCATGGCTGGCTGGCGGTGTCGACATAGCTGATCAAATGGTCGTTGATGAAGGTGTCGATCATCCCGGCCGGCCCGAACAGGCGGGCGAAATCGCGGACATTGACGTCGACCGCGCTTTCGGGGCTGAACGGATAGCGGTCGTTCAGCGCCGCCTGGCAGAACGGCAGGATGTCGGCGCGCCAGATGGCGTTGAGCTCCGAGGTGACCGCCTTCTGTGTCAGGCCGCTGGTGTCGCCGGCGATGCCGCCGAGCCAGTCGTCGACCGGATCGGGCAGGATCTGCGCTTGCCTGGCGACCGCTCCGGTCAGTTCGGCCAGCCCACCCTGTTTCTTGATGGCGTCCTGCGGGTCGGGATTGGCCGTGACCGTCTGCAGCACGTTCGAAAGTGCGGTCAGCGCCACCACCGCGGCATCGAGTGCCGGCGGCTGGCCGTCGACCTCGGCGATCGCCCCCTTGAGCGGCTTGAAGTGTTCGGCCACCAGATTGCCGGTAAGGTCCACCTCGTTGGCGGATCCTGCGCGCGGCAGCAGTTTTGCCCCTGTCTTCACGATCTTTCCCAGCTTCCCCAGCTTGCCGAGCAGTTTCGAGGTGCCCTTGGCTGCTGCCTTGTTGTCGGCCGGCGCTTCATCGGACCGGGTCAGCTCGGTCTCCTGGACGACGGCCGTAAGCAGGCGCTTCAGCGCCGAGTCGGCACTCGAAAGGTCCTTTAGGTTCTCGCTGGCGACATTCAGGTCGGCCAATGGCGCGAGCCTGATATCGCGCAGGATGCTGTCCCATTGCGCGATGTAGTCTTCGTAATAGAGTTTTAGAATATCCTCCGACAGCGCCGAGACCGAGGTTTCGGAATTTTCCGAGCAGCCTCCGGCAAACACCGCCCGATCGAGTGCGGCCTGGGCGGCAACATCCTCGACCCGGTCGAGAATGGCATCGTGGAAGCCGGAATAGGTGAACGCGCCCGAAATGCCGACGCGCAGCGTCTTGTCGGAACGCCGTGCAAAAACCTTGGCGCCGTTGGGACCGGCGAAATTCGCCGGGATCCATTCCTTGAGTCCGGCCACCGCCGGGTCGGCCAGCAACTGCCTGTAGGCGCGCGCCGGCAGCGAAATCGTGCAAACCGTTTTCAGCGCCTCGGCAACCAGCGCCTGATCCGCTGATATGTAGCTGTCGTCGACCGCCATGCGGCGGATCGCGGCAAGCTGGTGCTCTTCCGCGTCGGCGGTCGGAAACGGCGCCGCCGGTGCGAATTCCGGCAAGTCGTTGACCCACCAGCTCTGGACGTAGTCGGCGTCCATCTGCGACAGGCCAGTCATCATGCGATAGGTTTTTAGCGCCCCCAGCATGAAATCCGGATCGCGGATCTGCCGCCACATGGTCGCCTCGAGCAGAGCGACCATGTGCGGCTCGAGGACGTTGCGCAAAGCGTGCTCGTAAGTGTCGGCCTGCGCCCGCAGCAGCTCTGCCGACGCCGATGGCCCCAGCAGATCCTGGGCACTGCTCGGCGGTGCGGTACGGGCATTTGCGACCTCGGCCATCGCATTGAGCGCGCTGTCGATGGCGGGCTGCTCCACCGATGCCGGGCTCGCGGCTGCTGTGGTCAGCGGCGCCTGCAGCGCTTCGAACTGGCCCGCCTGCGCTGCGATCGCATTGCGGTTGTCATAGTAGGACCAGGTGAACATCGCACCGGCCAACAGGGCGGCGGCGGCACAGGCGGCCGCGGCGCCACGCCAGATCCAGGCGCGGCGGCGCTGCGCCAGCGGATCGAACGTCCCCAGGCCGGCTTCCCTAAAAATGACCTCGGTCAGCAGGTTCTTCAGGAAAAAGCTGCGTTTTTCAACACGCGGCGCCGGCATCGCCCGCCGCGGCGGAAGACCGAAGGATGACGACAGCGCCGCGGTCAGCCGGTCGATGGGCGCCCCTTCCTGGGTCGCCGACGTCAGATAGAGGCCGCGCAGCCAGGCGGCTTCCTCGTAGCGGCTTTCGCCGAACATCGCCTCGACCAGCACCTGGATCGGCTCGGACAGGCTTGTGAGCTGGGCGGGAAACCTGAAAATCTCGGCGCGGGCGGCGAGTTTGTCCTCGTCCTCCAGGCGCGGCACCAGCCGCCGCTCGAGTTGCGTCGCAAGGGTGGCGATTTCCCGTTCTATGGTCTTTGCGTCGACACGCGCATCCAGCGCGAAGGTCGTCCCCCACACCTGCTCGCGCGAGGCCGTCGACAGGCCGCCGAAGAAAGCCTCGAATCCCTTGATCAGATCGGCCTTGGTCAGCATCAGGTAGACTGGAAGGCGGATTTCGAGCCGGTCGTTGAGCTCTGCCAGGCGACGGCGGATCTTGCGGCCATGAGCCTTGATGGCTTCGTCGCCCTCTGAAAGCGCATCGATCGACAGCGCGACGATCACGCCGTTGAGCGCCCGGCGGCCGCGATGCTTTTTCAAGAGGTCGAGGAAGCCCAGCCATTCCGCCGCATCGACGTCCGGCTGGCTCTCCTGCTGCACGTAGCGGCCCGCCGTGTCGATCAGAACTGCATTCTCGGAGAAAAACCAGTCGCAGTTGCGGGTGCCGCCAACCCCCTGCAGATCGTCGGTGAGGTCGATCGGAAAGTTCAGGCCGGACTGGCGCAAGGCCGTGGTCTTGCCGGTGGCCGGCGGCCCGACGATCACGTACCACGGCATCTCACGCAGGAACTTGCGTCCGCCCAGCTTGCGGCGCTTCAATTCGACCATCACCTCGGCGAACTTGGCGCCGACGGCAGCGACGTTCTCTTCGCCGGGGCTCAGCGGTTTTTCCACCACAGGCGCAGCGATTTCGGCGACGAACATGCGGTTGGCTCGGATCGCCCGGCGCTGCGCGACGATCAGCCAGATCAGCCAGAAGATGACCAGCAGCGCAATGATGACGATGCGGACATTTTCCGAGGCGAAGGGTTCGTAAGCACCGACCCTGACGATCGGGCCGAACACCCAGATAACCAGGGAAAGCAGTGCGATGCCGATCAGCGTCCACAGCCAGCGCGATGTCAGAACCGCCCAGAGGAAGCGCAGGATGAACATCTCACAGCCTCTTTTCGACCAGCACCTCGACGCGGCGGTTCAAGGCCCGTCCCGCGCGGGTGCTGTCGTCGGCCACTGGATCGGTAGCTGCACGTCCTTCGAAGCGAATGCGGTCCTGCGGCACACCGTTCTGGACCAGCATCTCGGTAATGGTTGCCGCGCGCGCTTCCGACAGCCGCTGGTTGGTGGAAAGCGGATTGGACCGTTGCAAAGGAATACTGTCGGTATGGCCGACCACGGTAATGTTTCCGATCAGTTCCTGATTGGCGAGGATCACTTTGGCGATTGAACCGATCAGCGGTTCGAAGCCTTCCGTCAGTGTTGGCCGCGACGACTGGAACAGTTCGGGGTTGGAGGCCTGAATGATCAGCCTGGCCAGCGAAACACTCTCGGTGCCGCTGAGCGCGGCCCTGAGATTCGCCGGCGCTCCGGCCTGAAACTCCGGCACCAGCGCGAAATCCACTGCCTCCGGCGGCGGCGCGTCGACCTGTGGCGATGTCCGGCTGATATCGCCGCGCGCCGGCGGCGGCAAAGCACGAACCAGCGTCGAAAGCTCGACCGCCTGACTGCTCAGTCCCATCGACAGCCCGAGATAGATTGCCGTGGCGAGAACTGCCGCGCCGAGCCCCATCACCCAGATCGGCACGATGAAACGCTGCGGCTCGTCGGATGCGATCACGCCTTTCCAGTTCGGCGACAGCGGCGCGCCGTCGGCGTCGGCATCGCGCAGAAAGCGCGCCGCAGCAACGCGAACGGCATTGAGCGAGCGGTCGCCCGACCGGCCTGGAACACGATATTTGCCGCGGAAACCGAGCGCCAGGCAATGATATTGCAGTTCGAGCAATTCGCGATCCCGGTTCGGATGCCGCTCCAGTTCGTCGAGACGGGTGAAGAACTGCGTGCCGGCATCGACATCGCCTCGCAGCATCACCACAAGAGGCTGACGCGGCCATGCGCTGGCGCCGCCCCATGGCGTGTTCAGGGCGAGATCGTCGAGCAATGCCGCCACCACCCAGGCTGCCTGGTCGGCGCGCTCCAGAGAGGACCCCGCCGCCATTGCCGCGTCACGTGCCCGAACCAGCTCATCGAGCAACCGGGTGCGCAGCGCTTCCGGGTTTTCCGGCGGCAGCGCGCTTTCAAGCTCGGGCGCGAACTCGAGCAGCGGCGCGAATGCGTTGACCAGCGTGTTCGGATGCGTACGCGAGCGTTTGATTGGCACGCCCGACAACAGTGGCGTCATCGGTCGCGGCATCGGCGCGCCGGTCAGTCGTATGCGAGTGCGTTCGCGATCCTCCGACAGTCCGAAAGGATCATCCCGGCTCATCATCTCACCTGTTTACCGAATAGCAGTCGACCTGCGGCTCGCTCGGCAGCACACCCGACACGCCGATGACGAAGCCGGGGGCATCGAGCAGCGAGGCCCAGTGCTCGCTTTTCTGATCCAGTTCAAGGCACAGCCGATCGCCATCGTAGGGGATTTCGCGCGGCTGGGAATGAAGCGGCTTCAGTGGAATGCCGGGTAGACGGGATTTCCACAGGCCCTCGAACTGATCGGCCGAACCGACGGTCGCCTGGTTGACGAAAATCTTGCGCAACGCATCTTCCGACAGCTCGGAGCCGACCCGGATGACGATCCGGCTGGCCACCAGCAGCTTCGGGTTGTCGATGCGGATTTTCCAGACATTGGTCGAATGCCGCATCACCGGCAGTGCGCGTGATTTAGGCTCGATGTAGCGCAGGCTCAGGATGAGCGACCGCAAGGCGTCGGCCAGCGCCGAATAGGCGGGGCCGGGCGCCATGTGATCGTAGGCGGGCAACTCGCTCAGCCGTCGCGCGCTCGAGCCATAGGTCGCCATTGAACCGGCAAGACCGGCAAGCTCCAGGTAAAGCTCGGCCGGGTGGAAAACATCCTGCGCCAGCATGTGGGCCAGCCGCGGACGCGCCGCATTGGCGAGATTGAGCATCAGCAGGTCTTCGACGCTGCGCCCTGGCCCGCCCATGACCATTTTGCCATGCGCCTCGGCGATCTGGTCGAGGCCGGTGACAACTTCCAGAAGCAGCTGCCGGTACCAGGCCACCGCTCCGGTAACCAGTGTCGGCGGCAGGAACGTCTCGTCCAGCGAGACGCCGCCGTCGGCTCTAACCCCTTTGATGTCGGCTATCGGCAGGGCGGTGTAGCCGCCAACCGATTTTCCCGGTGCAATCAGCAGCGCCTGCGGGCGGGCGATTTCGATTTCTTCAGGATCCGAACCGCCCTGGACGGCGTCGCGCACCGAAACGATCCGCCCATGATAGCGTGCGCCTGTCGATGCGGCGTGCGCCGGATCGAAGCCGACACCGCCGGCAGGCTCGAGCGGCAGGGCGACCAGCACCGGTCCCGCACCCGTATCGGCGGTGACCGGCAGCGGTCGTGGCGCGTCCATCAGGTCCGGGATGGAGAACGGGGTTCCATCCGGAAAGATGCCGCGTGCCGACAGGATCGAGACCTGGCCGGCATCGAGCATTGCCTGGTCCAGCGTCAGCTGCTGAAAGCCGAACGTATGCAACTGCCCGGCCTGCAACGCGCCGCGCACCGTCGCCTCGAAAAAGCGATCCTGCTGCTGAAAATGCTGGGTCCGGAGAAACAGGCCTTCGGACCACAGCACCCTGTTTGCATCGCTCATGCCGCTACTTCCTGCATCGAGCACCCCTTGCCTTGGCCGCTAGGCGGAAATGCCGCCGCTGCCAAGCGTGACGTTGACGGTTACTTTTGACCCCGGCGACACCGACTTGGTTGTACGCCAGGTCCGGCCGCCAGGCTCGCGAACGAGGGCAACGAAGCCCAGCGCAGCCGCGTCCGGCTCGACCGTGATGGTTTTGGATGCGGTTTTTCCAGGTCCGATGGAGATCTGGTCGGATCCAATGAGATCGCCTGCGAGTGCGGAGCCGGCATCCCCCTGCAGCGCGAAATAATCGGCCGAATTGAACTTACCGGTGCTGCGCAGCCGCATCACCAGGACCGTCACCGGCCGGTCGCCGCCGCCTGGTCCCGGGTTCATGCCGGCCGCGCCGGTCAGGTTGACGGTCACCGCGGATGGTTTTGGCGGACCGCTCTGGCAAGCAGCAAGCAGCCCGGTTGCGCCCAGGGCAACGATGAATTCGCGGCGATCGATCATATTTCACTCCTCCTCATATGCATCCCGAAAATCAGCGCCGATTTCGCCCAAAAAACTCGATTCCGCACTCTGGGCGATGTCACGATGGCGTTTCTGGTAAAGCTCCCACAGTTTTGCGCGGCGCCCGCCCGAAAGCAGTGTGCCGATCGCGGAACTCGATTTGAGCTCTTTCTCGATCTCGGCCGGGTCGAAACGGTCAATCATTCGCCGCAAGGCGGACTGCACGCCTCGCCAGGCGCGCACATGATGTTGCGCGAGATCGCGGACCGCGTCGGCGATTGCCGCTTCGCCGGCCAGAAATCCGGGGCTGCGCTCCGCGATAAGGGTGACGATGGCGTCGTCGACCGTCGGCAGAAATTTTAGCGGATTGACTTCAGAGGCCCCAACCACCGTCTGGGCGACGCGCGCGTTTCCTTTTTCCTCGGCCCGCTTGCGCAGCAGCTGCATCAGGCCTTCCATCATGAGCCGATACTCGCGACCGAACTTCTCCATTTCCGCGACGCTGTCGCGTCCGGGAAACTCGGCTTCCTCGATGCCCATGCCTCGCAGGAACGCGGTGCGAAGCGCCGTGTTCGCCTGTTGCGCTGCTGCCAGGAAGGGAGCGGGTCTGGGAGCAAGGCCGGGACGTGGCGGAGGAGGGATCTCTGCCGCCTGGCCAGGCAAATCCCAGGGATTGGCCGATTGCGGCCTTCCGGCAACGTGTTTGCGTTGACCGGCCGAGCCGGCGCCGTTCCTCCAATCGGGCGACGCGGCCGGCCCGAAATCGAAATCGTCATCGAATTGGGATGACCTTCCTGGAGCGGGCTGGCCTGGAGCGGGCTGGCCTGCAACGGGCTCGCTTGCACCGGAAGGTGTCGGATCGAGGCTGAAGGGATCTGCGGGGCCTGACCCACCACGTGGTTCGGAATAGCTAGGGCCATTCGGTGTGGGCGTTGATACCGGGTCGAGACTGAACGGGTCGTCGAAGGCAGGCGAACTGCGCTGGTTGGCGCGCTCGAACGCTCCTGGAATCGGCTGCTCGAACGGGTTCGGCAGATCGGCGGGGCGCGGTCGTCGCGGCTCTTCCTCGACCGCGGCTGAAAAGAAATCATCGCGGCCGATGCTTACCGGCGCTCGTGATGCCTGTGGCGACGGTTCCGCGAACGATTGGCTGGCTGCCGGTGCTTGAGCGGCCGACGTCTGCAGATCGACGCATACGATGTAGTCGCCCAGCCTCAGCCGCATGCCGTTTTGAAGACGGACCGAGGTGCCAGCGCCGAGCGGGCTGTCGGAGTCGTTTATGAACAAGCCGCTGCTTGATGTGTCGGTGACGAAATATCCATCCCGCCCGCCGGTGATCCTGCAATGGGCGCGCGAAACGAACATGTCGGGATCATCGATCTGCCAGCCCGCGTCCGCGCTACGGCCGATCACCAGTTCACCCTCGTCCAGCCGGGTCTGCCGTACCGCCTGGGTGCGTGGTCCGTGCTCCAGCGTCAGCAGCAGACTCATGCCGCGACCTCCGCCATTTCCGGCCGCCATCCGACAATTGTCCGCAGCCGCATGTCGTCAGCATCGCCCCTTTCAGCGGGCCGCGCAAGCCAGGTGGTTCGGCCGAGCTGTACCGCTCCAATACGGGGCGGCGGCACCGCTTCACGCGCGAGCACGATCCGCAGATCGACGTCGAGCGATTCCCCGACCATGTCGCGAACCGCCTGCTTGAACATCTTCAGACGTTGACCGCCCGGCAGGAACGTCTTGAACTCCTCATACCCGAGCGGGCCGACGCGGAGTTCGATCCTGCTTTGGCGGCTGAAAACGCGCGGGCCGATCGTCGCCCCGCGACCCAGCACCGCGTAAGCTTGCGCGAGGCGGGTCTGGAGCGTCGCCGGTATGGACATCCAGGCGGCAACGAACTCCTTGATCTGGACCGGCACCTTGAACGCTTCCGCCAGGAACAGCGTCAGTCGCTCCGGACCGTCGACCTGGCTGGCGAGCGACGCCGCCTGGCGAAGCTTCACGGCGTCCAGATCGGGATTGTGGGTGCCGGGAAGTCCGATTCCCGCCATGGCTTCAAGCATGGCTCTTACCCGGCCGCCGACTGCACGTTCGACCTGTACCGCCGGATGCGCGTCGGCCCAGGCCCGATAGTACAGGGCGATCATGCGGTGCTGGAGAATATTGACGAAGTCCACGAACGTCGTGTCGCTGGTCTGCCGTGCGTCAGCGCCGGTGAACCAGCGCTGCGACAGACGATCGAGCACCCAACGTGTCAAATGAAGCGGCATCGGGCCTTCCGGTCCCATCAGCCCGAGATTTGCAACCGTAACCCGGGCCGGCGTCTTGTCCTTCGCCTGGCGGAACGCAACCACGTCCTTGGTGGAAAAGCTAAGACGCACATGCTGCCCGAGCCTTGCCGGCTCGCGATCCGCGTGGCCGGAATAGCCGAACAGCCCGCCCCTGCGTTCGAGCCGGCGCAACAGTTCGAAAAAATCGAATGTATCATCCAGCTCTTCGACCCGGTCCAGGTCGAATTTGTCTAGATCAGGTAGCGATTGCCGGGCGTCATCGGCCATGGCACATCCTCCTGCTTCTGCAGCAGCCGCGTGCGGGTCCGCACAAAGCCGTTTATTCCGGCGTGACGGGCAAACAACCGTGCAAGCAAGGCTGAAAGCAGCAATGTGCTTTGCCCAGCCAGGACCGACTGGTCCACATGCAGCGTCACTTCCGTGCCCCGTCCGAAGCACATCGGCCCATCGATCTGCAGCCGTTCGATGACGGACCGCGAGTCGATGCGAACGATCGAGTGCACATTGCGGGCGAGGCTCGGATCTCCCCGGTCGGCATAAAGATCGAGCAGCGCATGCAGGGGATCGATACCGCGGCCTTCCTTGGCAAGGCTGAGAAAGTTGAGCGCCAACTGCGCCACCAGCCGCCAGGCGAGATTGTCGGCTCGGGATTCGCCTTCGGCGCCCGCGGGCAGCGCGGCCGGGATAGCCGGCTGGGGCGAGCGCAACGCACCGAGAAGCCGGACCATTTCGACCGGATCGCCTGTCTCCAGCGTCAAGGTGGGGTTGTCGTCGAGGATCGGCAGGTCGCGGTTGGTGCAAAGCGCCATGATGTCGACACGCTTCAGCGGCCGGTTCGCCGGGCTTCCGGCCGGCCGTGAAACCGATAGGAAAACGTCGTCGCCGGTGTATGAGGTGCGGGTCAACCCGTCGCGTCGTTCATCTTCGGTGGCCCGGCGCGGGCGCCGTTCGGTGGAATAGACCCAGCCACTGCCGCGGTTTTGCCCCAGGCTGAAGAGCTCCGGAATTTCGGCATCGGTCCCCTCGGTGTCGGCGTCCTCGACGCGGGTCACCCGATAGATTTCGAAGTCCCGCGCCCGCGTGCGGTCGGCATGCAGCACTTGCCGCGTTCTGCGCGGATCAAGCTCGATGACGTTGCAGTCGCGCTCGAAGAGGTTGATGATCGGCGTCGCAAAAAGTTCGAAATCCGCCGGCGTCACATCGGCAAGTTCAGGCACCGGACGCCGGAACATGAAGATGATCTCGAGCCCGGCGTCGCATCTGCGCACGACCGATTGCAGTCCTGAAACCCGCACGTAGTGAAAGCGCTCGGGCATCATGAAATATTCGCGCAGCAGACGGTACCCTTCGAATGTCGGACGGGTTCGAGGCATCAACGCCTCGTCGTCGCTGATGCCGACCATTTCGGGGCCTGGCAAAGGCGCTAGCGGATTGGCCTTGCCCTCGGCGCGTGCACCAACGGCCGAGCAGGCGCCGAAAATCGCGTCGAACAGCAATGGCGCTTTGGTGCGCCCGGCAAAATAGAAATCAAGTCGGTCAAGCGCCAGTTCGTCGAGCTTGCCTTTTCCGGCCCGACCCAGCGTGATACGCAGCGCCGCCTCGCCGCCAACGCCGCCGATCGGTGTTATGCCGGCCGCTGCCAACCCGCTGCGATCCTGGAAATAGCTGACCGACGTAATCGTTATCGGCCACAGCGTCGTTTCCTGCGCGGTGGTGAATGTGCAGCGCGTCGACAGCCCGGGTTGCAGACTGGACACCAGACGCGTGTTCCGCTTGACGACATGGCCGGCAATCATCGACTGGACCTGCTGGCCGGGTTTCAGCACTGCCATCGCCGTTGCCGGCGCCGGCGTAACCAGATCGGGATAGAGGACATCCAGGACGCTGCGTGAAAACCGCGAACGCTCGGCATCGACTTTCAACCGGGTGCGCGCAGCGAGGAAAGCGACGCCGTCAAGCAGCCGCTCGACATAGGGATCCGGGCAGGGCACGGTATCAAGCGAAAGATTGCGCGCCACCGCCGGATGCATGTCGGCAAATTCCGCCGCGAGTCCGCGGATATGGGTCAGTTCCTCCTCGTAATATTCTACGAAGACCCGATCCATCTCAGCTGTCCCTGAATTCGGTCCGCGCCAGGCCGTTATCGAGATTGATTGTGGTGCGCAGGCGCATGCGTTCCGGCGTCGGCGTCATGATCAGCACGGCGTCTATCTCGATCTTCAGGCCGACACTTTTGTCGCCAAGGGTCACCGTTACTTTTGTTGCGCTTTCCTTGAGACGGGGCTCGAAGGTGGCAAGGACCGAGCGGATCTCGCGCGCCAGGGTCTCGCGATCAAAGTCGCGGGACGAACGGCCCGAAAAGGAAGGCACGCCGTAGTTGACCACACTTCGGCGCACCTCCGGAAAATCGGCCAGCGACGGCGGATTGTCTGCGGCCTGTTCGCTTTCGAAATCGGAAAGAAGCGGAACAGCTTCAAAACGCTCGGTGTTGAACAAGGCCTCGATGTCGCGCCGCACTGCCTCCCTGAGGACGCGGGCCGATACGACCACGCCACGGCTTTCGATCTCCGCGCGGTGTTGGGTCTGCAAGACCAGGCGGTGCAGACGCCGCTTCTGATCGGACGTCAGCTCCGCGTCGGCATCGATAAGCCGCGTGCTCCCCGCAAGGAGCGTATCCAGCCGGTCCGCGCCAAGTTCGTCCTGCAAGGTCTGGCGCAGCCCGTCGATCTCGGAGGTCACGCCCGGCAGGTCATTGACGAGGCGGTCCCAAAGAGAGGGCTGGACCGCCTCGCGCTTCGCTCGCGAACTGCCGGTAAGCTTGTCCGCGCCGGGCCGCCGGGCCTCACTTGCCGACATAGACATCCATTTCGATTTCGTCATCCTTGTCATAGACGAACTTGATCTTCTTGTAGGCGAAGCTGACCTCCTCCTCGATCAGGTCTTCCTCGTCCTCAGCCTGCGACATGTCGTATTCCATGATCGAGGCGTCGGTCAGGGTGACGACCAGATAGTCGCTGGTCTCCCCATCGATGGTCCGGCGGGCGGAGAACACGACTTCGTCCAGCGCCTTGTTGTCGAACAACGCCTTTTTCAGATAGGGTGAGGACTTGTCATAGTGCTTGGTGAACTTGATCATCCCCAGGGACACACGACCGCGGCGTGAAAGCGAATTCGGATCGTACGGCGCGATTATCTTGTAATCGACCCCATGGACTTCGATTTCATCCTCGTGGCCGTCTCGAACGCTTGGACCTTTGATATCCGGAACCTTTAGAAAACCATCAATTTTCACTGGCATTGTCTTTCTCCACCGCTTTTAAACAGAACAAGGTGTGGTTGCTGCGAATCAAGTCTTCACGGACGGTAGTTCCGACACCAGCCTGAGCGAGGCATTGATGCCTTCCAGCTGGTAGTGCGGACGCAGATAGAAGCGGGCATTGTAATAGCCCGGCCGCCCCTCCACGCTGTCGACCTGGACCTCGGCCGCGGCAAGCGGGCGCTTGGCGCGCGCCTTGTCGTCGGCGAAGGCCGGGTTGGCCAGCACGTAGCGGTTGATCCACTCGGTCAACCAGATCTGCATGTCGGAGCGTTCCTTGAACGATCCGATCTTGTCGCGCGCAATGGCCTTGAGGTAGTGCGCAAAGCGTGAAACCGGGAAAAGATAGGGCAGGTTGGCGCTCAGTCGTTCATTTGACTGGGCGTCGGGATCGACCAGCCGGCCGGCGCGGGTCTCGTCGTCCTGCAGCGAATGCGCACCGATAAAGGCTGCGAGATCGGTGTTCTTGCGGTGCAGGATAGGCATCAGGCCGAGCTTGGCCAATTCCGCCTCGCGCCGGTCGTCGATGGCAACTTCCGTCGGGCATTTCATCGCGATCGATCCGTCGTCGGTGGGGAAGGAGTGCACCGGCAGGTTGATGACTGTGCCGCCGTTCTCGACGCCGCGGATCTGCGTGCCCCAGCCATAGAGCTTGTGACTGCGGTTTATGTTGACGCCCATCGGGAAGGCCGCGTTCATCCAGACATATTTGTTGTGATCGGCCTGCACCTCTTCCTCGAAAGTGAAGCCCTTCACCGGAACGGTTTCCGAGCCATACGGCAGTCGCGCCAGAACACGTGGCATGGTCAGGCCGATGTAGCGCGCGTCCTCGCTCTCGCGCAGCGATTGCCACGAGGCATAGGCCGGGTTCGAGACGATCATCTGAAGGTCCTGCGGGTTCGGCAGTTCCTGCCAGCTGTCCATGCGGAACAGCCGCGGGTCGGCGGCCGCGATGAACGGCGTGTGCGCGGAGGCACAGATGCCCGAGATGTTGCGCAACAGGCCGACGTCACGCGGATGGTTCGAGAATTCGTAGGCGCCGATCAGGCAGCCGATCGGCTCGCCACCCAGCATCGAATACTCGTCCGTATAGACCTTCTTGAAGATCGGGCTTTGATCCCACATCTGGCCTTCGTAGTCTTCAAGCGTGTCGGCAAGCTGAACCTTGGAAATGTTCATCACCCGGATCTTCAGCTTCTGATCCGTCTCGGTGTTGTTGACGAGATACCACAGGCCGCGCCATGTGCCTTCCATTTCGCGCACTTCCGGCGCATGCAGAATCTCGTTCACCTGGGTAGTCAGCATCTTGTCGATGCCTGATATCAGCGACTTGATCGACTTGATCGCGTTGGACGAGATGGTCGTGGTATCGGAGCGGGACTGCGCCGCGAGCGCAAGATTGCGCACGAGTTGCTGCAGCTTCTCGCTGTCGTCCTTCTTGACCTTGAAATCCTTCTCGAGGAGCCCGCTGAATTCTCCGAGGTCGATGGCTTCCGCCTCAGCGGCAACGGCTGCGGTTTTTTGTTGTTCGGCCATGATTTACTCCTGAACCTTGTCGTCGTCGGATAATGCCTGGTTGGCGATCTTGCCGAGAAGCGGCTCGTTGTTCAGAAGTTGCGCTATGCGCTTTTCGGCGTCGACACGGCCGTCCATGAAGCCGAGCAGTTCCTCGAGCTGACGACGCATCTTGAGGATTTCGGCCAATTGTGGAACTTGCTCGGCGATCTTGTCCGGCGCGAAATCACCCATTTTGGTGAAGGTGAGGTCAAGCGCCAGTTCCTCGTCCCGTTCGGCGCCTTCAGCCTGGGGTAGTGTATTCTTCACTCGGGCTTTGACGCGTGGCCCGAGTGCCTCCATGAACTTGGGGAAGCGGTTGGCGTCGGTCTCGACAAAGGCGCGGTCCAGCACCGATTTCGACGCTTCCCTAGTCTGTGAGGCGCCGGAGAGGTCGGCCATCACACCCATGACAAACGGCAGTTCGATCGTCGTCGGGCTGCCGTAGGTCTCCACGTCATAGGCAATCTGCACGCGCGGTGCGCGATTTCGTTCGATGACCTTCGCTTTGCTTTCGGCTGCCATGGCTTGTTACCTTTCATCCTTCTGGGCCGTCTTCTTGGCATCGGGAACGCCGGCAAGAAGCCGGAATTCCTTCAGCCCCGACGGGGCGAGATCTTCCATCAGTTCAACAAAATCCATATGCACCATCCGGCGCACGCGGCGAGCGAGGTGCGGGATCGGGCTCGACGGTTCGGTGCGGTCATAGAAGGCGACGACGAGGTCGAGGCATTTGACGACGTCGTCGCGCGAGGAAATCCGGTCGGGTAGGCTGCTGGCGGGCTCCGCGTAGCTTGCCACACTTGCCATAGGATCGGCTCCATGACCGTTTCGAGCAGGCGTTGCCGGTTCCGCAGGCGCCGAAACTGGCTTCGCGGCGCCATTCGCGGTAGCCCCGGCGGCCGAGTTTCGTTCGAGGGTCGTCAGTACACGCTGCAGAAACCGTTTCAATTCCGGAGCGGTGGCGCCACCTTCGACGCGAGCGTTGAGGGCGGCCTCGACCGCATCGAGAGCCGCGATCGCGGCGCGGGCGTCGGCGATGAGCGACGTCATCTCCGCGCCGGCCTGATCGATCTGTGTCGCGCATGCGCTGCGCACCCGGTTCAACAGTTGGCTGTGCGCGCTCGCCAGCGCTGCCTTTTCGGCCGCGTTCAGCCCCGAGGCAGCCTCAAGCAGCATGACGCGCTCTTCGAGGGAACCCTTCTCCAGGTCCTCGCCGAGGACCGGCCCGATGGCGCGCGGCGCGAAAAACGTCATTTTCCGCAGGTCCTTGAGCAGGCCATCCTGGCTGTTCTGAAGGTCAGTCAGCGCATTGATGCGGCGCAGGGCGGCGTCGCGTGGCGTGGCACCGGACCGCAGGGCCGGATGCATGGTTTCCCAATGCTGATCGAAGGTTTGCACGATGAGGGTCAGGCCGTGAGTCAGCCCGGCAAGCCGATGCTCGTTGGCCAGAGCACGCGTGACGATGACGAGGAGGCGCAGGTCTCGGCCGTGCGTACGCAGCTCTTCGGCCTTGGCGAGCACCGCGGGCCAGTCGATCGGAACATCGACTTCCGACTTGTCGTTGCCTTGATACTCGACCTTTTTTTGTTGTTCCGTGAGGCGCTCCAGCTCATGAAAGGCTGGATCGTTGCGCAAGTCTTCCCCTGACGGATTTTCACCGTCCAGCGGATTCAGCCAGAGTGCGAGATCGATCACACCATCCCCCAGCGAGCGGCTCTTGGGCCGTGCCTGACCCGACGTTACCACACCGCGACACTTTACCACAATTTAGTTGTTGCTCAATCTTAATGGAAGCTTGCAAGCCGGTGCCTGAGCTCGAAATCGCTGGTGCGATTGTCGAACCTTTTATGTGAAGGCATCGCGAACAGGCGAGGCGTTCCATGGCTGCTGTAGCCGATGTCGCCGGCTTCTGCCGGGACGGAAGAAGTCGATTGAATCGAACACCCGGACGCCCGCTCATAAACGCTCTTTGTCAAGTCGCTGCTTATGTGGCAGTTTGTTGGCTGGCAGATTGGAGGGGCAAGTTCGATGGAACAGCGCCGGTCGTCGCAGAGCTTTAAACGCAAGGAACTGGTCGCCAAACTCAATCCTGTCTGTTTGCGCGCCTTCAAGGCTGCGGCCGACACCGCCAAACTGCGCGGCAATCCCTATGTCGAGCTCGTCCACTTCGTCGAACAACTGGTGCTTTCCGAGCGCTCGGATGTGCAACAAATACTGGCAGACGCCGGGGTGGATGCGAGCCGGCTCACGGCCGATATGACCCACGCAGTCGACAAGCTGCCTTACGGCGCCACTTCAATCGAGGAATTTTCCGATCACATCTTTCACTCCATCCAGGAAGCCTGGAGCCTGGCGGGGCTGGAATTCAGCGTCGAGGAAGTCCGCAGTGCGCATATTCTGCTCGCCTGCCTGAAGACGCCGGTGCTGGAAGGGCTGCTGTCAAAGATAAGCGGCGAATTCGACAAGATCGATGCACAGGCCGTCATTGCGCGGTTCGCAGATGTCATGGAGGGTTCACTCGAAGCTGGCGCCTCGACTGCGGTTCCCGCCTCCGAAACACCGCGGCGGGCTGCGGGCGGGGATTCGGCGCTGGCGAAGTATGCAACTGACCTGACCCAGCGCGCCCTCGACGGCAAGATCGATCCGGTCGTCGGGCGCGATCCTGAGATCAGGCAGATCGTCGATATCCTGATGCGACGCCGGCAAAACAACCCGATCCTGACCGGCGAGGCCGGGGTCGGCAAAACCGCGGTCGTCGAGGGCTTTGCCTTGCGCATTGCTGAGGGCGACGTGCCGCCGACGCTGCAGGGCGTCAGCGTGCGTATGCTCGATGTCGGCCTGATGCAGGCGGGCGCAAGCGTAAAGGGCGAATTCGAAAAACGGCTGAAGGCGGTCATTGACGAGGTGCAATCCTCAGAAACGCCGGTCATCCTCTTCATCGACGAAGCGCACACCTTGATCGGCGCCGGCGGCGCGGCAGGAACCGGTGATGCGGCCAATCTGCTGAAGCCGGCGCTGGCGCGCGGTGAGCTTCGCACGATCGCAGCAACGACCTGGGCCGAATACAAGCAGCACATCGAGAAGGACCCGGCACTTACCCGTCGCTTCCAGGTCGTCAAGATAGATGAGCCGTCGGAAGCGGTGGCCGTTCTGATGCTGCGCGGTGTCGCCGGTGTCCTCGAGCAGCATCACAAGGTGCAGATACTCGATGAGGCGATCGAGGCGGCGGTCAGCCTGTCCCACCGCTACATCCCGGCGCGGCAACTGCCCGATAAGGCCGTGAGCCTTCTCGACACCGCCTGCGCCCGTGTCGCCATTTCGCAGCATGCCACTCCTGCCGAGGTGGAGGACATTATGCGCCGCCGCCAAGCGCTGGAGGTCGAGCGCGCCATCATCGGCCGTGAGGCAGCGATCGGCATCGGCGTGGCCGACCGGCAGGCTCGGGTCGAAACCGGGCTTGCCGAGACCGAACTCACGCTTGCTGCCGCGCAGCAACGTTGGGATCGGGAAAAGGCGCTGGTTGGCGAAATACTCGAATTGCGCGCCAGGCTGCGCGGCGAGGGTGTGCCGCTCGATGCCGTGAAGCCTCCGGAGGCGGTCGCCGAAACCGCAGGCGCCGAGATATCTGAGATCAAAGCGCCCGAAACCGATGCGGATGCAACGGCCACTGCCGATCCTTCTCCACCCGATCCGGCTGCCGATCTCGCGCGGCTGCGGGAACTGATGGCCGAACTCGCAGAAGCGCAGGGCGAGACGCCGCTGATCCTGCCGTCGGTCGACCGCAACGCCGTGGCTGCCGTGGTGCAGGACTGGACCGGCATCCCGACTGGCCGGATGCTGTCGAGCCAGACCGAAAAGGCGCTGCGGCTCGCCGCCACTCTGTCCGAACGCGTGGTCGGTCAGGATCACGCCATGGAAATGATTGCCAAGCGCGTGCAGACCAGCCGGGCCGGGCTCGGCGCGCCCGAAAAACCAGTGGGGGTTTTTCTGCTCTGCGGTCCCTCGGGCGTCGGCAAGACCGAAACCGCGCTGGCCCTGGCCGAGACGCTCTACGGCGGCGAGCAGAACCTCATTTCGATCAATATGTCCGAGTTCCAGGAGGCGCACACGGTCTCTACCTTGAAGGGCGCGCCACCCGGATATGTCGGCTACGGCAAGGGCGGCATCCTGACCGAGGCGGTCCGGCGCAAGCCCTATTCGGTGATCCTGCTTGACGAGGTCGAGAAGGCGCACCCGGACGTGCATGAAATCTTCTTCCAGGTCTTCGACAAGGGGATGATGGACGACAGTGAAGGCCGGCGGATCGACTTCAAAAACACGCTGATCCTGCTCACCTCGAACGTTGGCTCCGAAGTCATCATGGACCGGACCAGCAGCGGCACGGTGCGGGCGGGGCTCGACGATCTCGACACCGCATTGCGCGCCCCGCTGCTGAAGGTTTTCCCAGCGGCCTTTCTCGGCCGGGTGGTGACCATCCCTTACTACCCGCTCTCGGACATGATGATCGAAGCGATCACCCGCCATCAGTTCGCCAAGATCGCCCGCCGGCTGCGCTTAAGCAACGATGCCGAGTTGGTGATCGGTGACGGTGTCATGGATCTGGTCAAGGCCCGCTGCACCGAGATCGAATCCGGCGGCCGAATGATCGACGCCATTTTGACAAACACGCTTCTGCCGGAATTGAGCCGCGGCGTGCTGAACCGGTCGCTCGAGGGCGAAAAGATGACGAAAGTGACTGTCGGAGCCTCCGAAGGAGGATTCACCTATTCCTTCGAATAGCCCAGGAGCAGTTCTATAGCTCCAGTGCTTGGCACCGGAGCCGTAGGACCGCCTGGGGTGGAGGGGGGCCATTTACTGAGCTGAGCCGTCTCAAAACGCTGTCGCGAACCTTGTCTCACGCATAGACGCGGTTGCGGTTTGGGAAAGCGGTTCGATCTCGCAAACCCTTGCTGCAGCAGCGCGGGATGCCCAAGGTCTTCTCCCATTTCCCGTTGCCCTTTCCCGGCACACTAGGCCGCCCAGCGAAGTCGCAGGCATTCCGTGCTCTGGCCAAAGCGGGCCCAAGATGCATCAAAGAGGATGGAGGGCAGTATCGGTACCTCGAAATCCCGCATCTACAGGCCGCGCCCGACACCAAACTAGCCGCGAAGCCTGAGGAACAAGTCTCGCGCATTGAACAGGTCAGAGCGCACCAGCATGAAGAGAGCCGTTCCATAGACAGAGGCTCCAAGGACAATTGCGCCAATAAGGAGTGTCTCCTGGGCGGCGTGCTCAGGCGCGCTGCGTAGCCACGCGCTGATGGCGCCGAACATCAGGAGGGCGGCGAGAGCCAGTCGTGGGAAGATCTCAAGGGGTCTCAGCACGTCGATACGCGCGATGCGCTGAGCGTAGAAGAGGAAGATGGGTAGGAGGACCAGGCTGCAGGCTACGAGCGCCACCATTGTCATCTCGAGGCTGATCTGCGCAGTGACGGACAACAGCATCGTTGCGACAACAGAGTAAGCTATGTTCAACTTCAGGATCAACGTGGAGTGACCCATTGCAAGGATCGTAAACGCACAGAGGCTGTCAATCGTGCGTTGCAGGCCCAGCAGCATGAGAATCTGAACAGCGACGACCCCGCTGGCCCATTGCGGGCCGAAGATAAAGGGGACCGCGATCGGTGCGATCGCGGCAAATCCGACGAATGCAGGAAATCCCGCTATCCCGGCCATGCGGACGGTCGTGTTGAAGAAACGGTCGATCTTTTCGGGTTGATCTTGAATCCGTGCCACGGTGGGCATTGTGACAGCCATCAGCGGACTGAGGAATACTTGCACCAGAAGGTCGAGCGGACGACGGGCGAGAGCATAGACTCCGACCGCATAGGGGCCGAGGAACGTACCGAGTAGGACCTTTGGAATTTCCTCGTTCAAAAAACTCCAAAAAGTCTGGACGATAAGCGGGCCGCCAAATCCTAACAGGTCACGAACCTTTGCATAGGAGAAGGTCAGACCGGGCCGCCAAGAACTGCCAAGGAGAAGGACAGCGGTTTCCACAGCCGCTTTTGCAAGGTGCATCCAAATCATGCTCCATACGCCGAAACCGGCTATTGCCAAGACGATGCCGAGTGTGCCGCCGACGACGGTGCCGGCAAGTGTACGCAACGCGAACAAGCGGAACTCGAGTTGGCGCTTCAACACAGCCGCAGGTACCGACGAGAGGGCCTGAATTACGACGACCACGCTGCTCCAGCGGATGAGATCTTCGAGAATGGGCTGTCCGAACGCTGCAGCAATCAAACCGGCAGACGTCCAGATGAGCCCGCTAATCACCGCGCCGGTCGCGGTGAGAAGCCAGAAGGCCGAGTCAAAGTGTGAGGACTCGATTTTAGGATGCTGGATGAGTGCCTCCGGTATTCCGATCGTGACCGGAACAGCAAGAATGACGGGTACAACCATGGAGAGGGCGGCGAGGCCGAATGCTTCAGGTCCGAGATGCCTGGCCAATACGACAAAAACGGCAAACATGGCTGCTTGCCGACCCCATGTTTCGACTGCTGCCCAGGCTGCGCCGCTGACAATCTTCGCGCCGATCGATGTCATCGCACGTCTCTTTGCCCGTTGGCAGACAGGCCTGCGACTTTCGATCGCGCAGCCAAGGCTTTCCGTCTTCGTCTCACGGCTGCGCCGCTAGCGATCTGGCCTGGTCTACGTGAATAAAAAGGAGAGCCGTCGACCTCTCTCCAGCTATCGTTTGTCGAGCTGGAACCTCGCGAACGCAGAGCCGTCGCGGGACACGGACAGCGTTTAGCGTGCTTGCTCGTCATTCTATTCCACCACCCACAAGCACCCATGGCTGAGGATACTGTGGTTGGAGAGGAAGGGTGGCTGCATCCAGTTCTTATTGGTCATAGGCAGCTCCTCTGGAGATCCTCTTTTTAGCGCAATCAAATTAGGCGGTGTTACGGCTCATATCCTGATGTCATCGCGGCGGGCGCGTTGCCGGGATTGGAATTCGTTCGAGTGCATCGTGCCAAACCTTACGCCGGAGCGTGGGAACGTAAACGTCCCCAAACGGCGTATGTCTGTTTGGTGCAGCCTGGTTACCGATTGACCATCCCGCGTTCCACACGCCCACCCGCGCGGGCGATCAAGAAGCGGACTTAGCAGCTGTCTCGGTCCGCTCGGCGATGACCTTTCCAGGCTATATCCCTGCTCGACCCTTTCTTTCAGCGCACGCCAGTCACGCAGCGTGGCGTTTCACATCCCTGGGTTGCGGCGTGGACCGTCAAGCTGTCGTTCAAGGGAATGTAATCGCTGAACCGGCGCTTGATGTACTCGCCCTTGTATCCGAGAGCGATGGCAAAGTCGCGATGGCCGTAGCGGTGGTAGTGCATCATGATGTGCCACAGGATCGGCATCGGACCGATCTCGACCATCGGCTTGGGCGGCTCTCTGTTTCCTCGGCCGGCCGTGTCCCCAATCCCCCCGCGAGGATACCCACGTTCATAAAGCCTTCCCCACCAGCAAACACGGGTCTCGAACGCCCGTGAGTTCTGTTACCATGGGCGATCGGCGTTCAACGACGCGAGCGAACGGATGATGGAAGCGCACCGATGTGGACCTTTAGGCGGACCTTCAGCACCATGCTTGATAGTCAATTGCGACTGCGACTTAGGCCGTTTGAGATAGGCGACTGGTCAGCGTCGGCTGTCATTGTTGCGCCGCATCCGGATGACGAGACGCTGGGTTGCGGTGGCGTTGCGGCCAAAAAGATTGCCTCGGGCGCCCAGGTCCGTTTTGTTTTCGTCACCGATGGCGCCGCGTCTCATCGCCACCTTATGCATCCTGAAACCTTGCGGGCGACACGCGAGGCCGAAGCCATAGAAGCAGTTCATCGTCTGGGCGCATCATCCGAAAGTGTTACATTCTTACGCCTTCCAGACGGGGCGGCCAATCATCACGTTCATGAGATAACAGATGCGGTCGTGTCGATGCTCAACTCATGGCGGCCGCAGAGCGTTTTCGTGAACCATGCAAAGGATCCGACTTCCGATCATGTCGCCGTCAATGCAGCAGTTCGCGCGGCGCTTCGTGCCTATGGTCGCCCTGTCACGGTATTCGAGTATCCAGTCTGGTATTGGTACCATTGGCCATGGACAAGTCTGTGGGGCGATTTGCCGAATATGTGGCGTGTTACTTTGCGGCAAACGATCAAGACGGCGGCAGGGCTGCGGGCGCCGTCCACGCTCAATAGCCTCGCCTATGTTGGCGATGTTATCGGCGTAAAGCGTGAAGCGCTGGCGGCGCATGCGTCGCAGATGCAGCGCCTGGAGAACCAAGATGAATGGCGGACGCTGTCGGACTTGTCGGGGGGAGATTTCGTCGGGCGGTTGCTGGCCGACTACGAAATGTTCACACGCTACGAAATCAACATTTAGCATGTTTGGCCGCCTGATCGCGGTCCTCATGATCGGGTACACCCTCGCAAGTTGCGACGCCGCTCAGGGACAGGGACCTCCCGAAGAAATTCTGGAGTCGGGTCTTGTTTTTGAACGCAAAGAGATTGCCCCCTATTCAGGAGACGTAAAGCTTGTTGGCGATATAGACGGCGATAATCGACTAGATTTCGTTCTTGGCGGCTTCCCCGAGGATGCGATGTCTTGGTGGCGGTGGCCCGATCTGGTCCACACCATAATCGCGAGGCCCCGCGTCGAGTTCACCACCGACGGCGTGCTTGCCGACATCGATGGGGACGGTGATCCCGACATCGTCACGGCCGATGGGCCCGATGCTGTCAATCTCGTCTGGTTCGAGAACCCGCGGCCGAATGGTAACCCGACCCACGGTCCCAGCTGGAAGCGTCGGGAAATTGGTGCAGTCGGCAGCTGGGGCAAAGACATCAAGGCGGCTGATTTTGACGGGGACGGCCTCGTTGATATCGTCGTTCGGGCGCCTGGCGAAGTGATGATTTTCTTCCAAGAAAGCCCCAGCTCCTGGACCCGCGTGGGCTTGTTCTTCTTCAACTTTGGCGAAGAGGGAATGGCAATCGGTGATATTGACGGCGATGCTGATGTCGATCTCGTCCTGCACGGAGTATGGGCGTCGAATCCAGGCGCAGCAGCAGCACGCGATCCAGCATTATGGCGCAGCTACGAGCTTGGTCCGTTCAATCCTGCATTCAAGGCGCTCGTCACCGACCTTGACCAGGACGGCCGCGCCGACATTCTGACTTCGAGTTCCGAGCACACTGACGACGTCGCCTGGTTCCAGCCCCTCGCCGGACCGACGGGGCGCTGGATCCGCCATGTCATTCAGCCTTCTGTCGCGGGCGCCCATACGCTGCAGGCAGCCGACATGGACGGAGACGGGGACAACGATGTCGTGGTCGGGCAGATGCATACGACCGAGGAGCGCAAACTCGCGATCCATTACAATGTCGACGGGCAAGGAACGCGCTGGGCCCGTCAAGTGATCGACGATGTGGGTCTCCACAACGGCGTCGTCGCCGATGTCGACAGGGACGGCGATTTTGACATCTATGGGGCGAACTGGGTGGGCAACCCGCCTGTCAGAGTGTGGATCAATCGGCTGGATCCGCCTGCATCGGTCCACCTCGACCGCTGGACCTATCATCGCATCACGAACGGGCACGTCCGCTCCTTTGGGATCGCTTTTTCCGCCATGGATGGTGATGATCTCACTGACATCATCTCGGGTCCGTTCTGGTACCGTCAGCCGTCCGAAGCCTGGAACACAGAATGGGAACGGACCCCGCTTGCCGAGGGTGTGGACGCGGTCGCAGCCCTGGATCTCGATGGTGATGGGCGCGGGGAGGTCATAGCACAGCGCGGCGGAGGCAGGGCGCTGCACCTGGTGTGGCTCCATGCCGAGGACATTGAAGCGCACCGCTTTGAAGAGCACGGGATCGGAGAGGTTCCCGCCGCCAGTCATGAGCTCGGCTCTCAGGGCCACGCGCTAGCCCAGGTCGTAAAAGGTGGGAAGCCGGAGCTGGCGGTCTCGAGTGGCGGTGGGGTTTTCTATTTTGAGATTCCTGACGATCCAACAGTCGAGCCATGGCCGCGCACCCGCATCTGCGCCGAAGCGTCTGATGAAGGGATCGCATTCGCCGATATCGATGGCGACGGTCTACTTGACCTTGTCGCCACGACCGGCGATGCAAAGACGGCCGCATGGTGGCGCAATCCAGGTGACGGCTCGCCAGACTGGGAGCTTCGGCATGTTGGAAAAGTTCCTGAAATGGTCTATCCCGACCGCGTGGCGGCCGCCGATCTTGATGGCGATGGACGTGCGGACATCGTCGTGACCGAGGAAAATGGCAAAGCCGACAGCGCCAAGGCGTATTGGTGGCACAACCCCGGCGACAGCTCCTCCGACTGGGAGCAACACGAAATCACCTCGCGTGGTTCCCTTAATAGCCTTTCAGTGTCCGATATGACTGGGGACGGCAGGCCGGATCTTATCATGGGCGAGCATCGCGGCGCACTTCGCCTCTCGAGCTGGCATAATCTGGGTGGAGGACGGTTCATCGAGCAGCTGGTCGGCGAAGGGATGGAAAGCCATCTGGGAGCAAGGACGGTCGACCTCGACGGTGACGGGGATCTCGACATCGTGTCGATCGCATGGGACGCATTCGAAGCGATCCATGTCTGGCGGAATGACGCGGTCGGCAAGGATGCTGATGGCGACCAAAAGGCCCGCTGACGGGGAGGGCATCGCCGCCGCCGCCGCATGAACCGTAGCGACCTCGTCCGGCACCACCTGTTTACACGGCTGCGCCGGCGCTCATGCCTCGACGCTCAAGTCCGGGAAAATGCGATGCGCTGAATGAATTCAACCGCTCGACGTGTTAAACCATTCGACGTTGTCGATAGCAGGTTGACCAAACCAGTGCGCAAGTCGGGCCGCTCATGCCTTTACGACGTTGTCGGTGCGTGACTGACTACGCGCACAAGCATTTCTGGTATCGAGCACCAGCTTTGCGTGCTTGGTGATGTTCTGCCAATCAATCGCATCATGATCTGTCGAGATGACAACGGCATCATACGATGCCAAACTGCTAGCGCAGATATCCACAGAGGGGCGACCTGCCAGGGTGGCGTACTCTCTTGTTCCGGGTATCTCCGGTACGTAGGGGTCGTGGTAATCAACGACTGCCCCGCGTCGCTCCATGATGTCGATCAGCTTCAACGATGGGCTTTCTCGTGTGTCACCCACGTTTTTCTTGTAGGACATCCCGATCACCAAGATCCGCGAACCGCTCAGGCCGCGGCTGGCTCGCCGGTCCAAGGCCTCCACAAGGCGGTCAACCACATAATGCGGCATGTTCGTGTTGATTTCACCGGCAAGCTCAATGAAGCGTGTTGTTATTTCGTACTCTCTTGCCTTCCAGGTCAGGTAGAATGGGTCGATCGGGATGCAGTG
Organism: Mesorhizobium sp. WSM4840; assembly: GCF_055811755.1. NCBI lineage: Bacteria > Pseudomonadati > Pseudomonadota > Alphaproteobacteria > Hyphomicrobiales > Phyllobacteriaceae > Mesorhizobium > Mesorhizobium sp. WSM4840. The sequence goes on along the minus strand of NZ_JBVVQD010000003.1, from coordinate 7,720 downwards.
CCCGCCGAGGCCGGGGCCTGGATAAAACGCCATATATCCGAACGGCTTGGTCTTGGCGGCTTCGATCACCTCCCAGACGTCGATGCCCATCCTGTCAAAAATCACCTTTAGCTCATTGACCAACGCAATGTTCACAGAGCGAAATATGTTCTCGGTCAGCTTCACAGCCTCTGCCGTGGCGGTGGAGGCCACGGGAACGGTTTGAACGATGATCTGGTCGTACAGTTCCTTGGCAACCTGTAGGGACGATGGGTCGTCGGCGCCTATCACCTTTGCAACTGTGGCGGTGGTGTGTACGTCGTTGCCTGGGTCTACCCGTTCGGGCGAATAGGCGAGAAAAAAGTCCTTTCCTAGAGAAAGCTTCGTCGCCTCGAGCAGCGGCTGCACGACCTCTCGCGTCGTTCCTGGCCAGGTCGTCGACTCCAGAACGACAAGTTGACCAGGGCGCAGCCGCTCCGCGATCGCACGTGCGCTGTTTTCGACGAACGACAGGTTCGGCTCCCGGTTTTTGGTAAGCGGCGTTGGCACCGCTATCAAGATCGCGTCGGGTTCGCTTAGGTCGGCGAAATCGCTGGTGGCGCGAAACCGCTTGCTGTCGACAGCCACTTTGATGGCAGCACCAGGCAAATGATCTATGCCTGTTTCTCCGCGGTTAAGAAGTGCAACCCGAGACGCGTCGATGTCGAAACCGATGACTTTGAACCCCGCGTCCAGCGAGATCATGGCGAGCGGTAAACCAACGTAGCCGAGGCCCATGATGCCAACGGTGTAGTCCCGCGTTCGGATGCGGTTAATCAGTTCCTGAAGGTCTGGAGCAGTCTGCATGAGATGCTGGCAACTTTCGCTTCAATGTCGACAATAAAGGATCGCCTCAATTACCGCGGGGAAGCAGTCCACAGCAATCAGCAAAATGTATGCGCTTAGCCAACCCCAGAGCTGAAAATAGCATGGATTGCACCATTGGGAGAACAGCCGAAATGCTTACCCCAAGCCACGTTGTCAAATAAACCTTGCGCTGCCACATTTAACTTTCAAGCGACATCCTAAAGGATCTGGGAGCCACCTTCGCTCGCGAGATCGAAGATGCCGCGTTTGGCGAAGGGACGCACACTGCGTCAGTCGATTAACTGTTCGGTCGAGGTGGGGAATATGACGCAATCGATCCTGGTAACTGGTGGAGCGGGCAATATCGGCAGTGCCCTCACTCGCGCGTTGGTCAAGCTACCTCAGACCCAGGTGGTCGTCGCTGACAACCTGTCGACCGGAAGTCGAGACAAGGTACAAATAGACGCGGGCAATCTGACCGTTGTAAAGGCGGATGCGAACGATTTCGACGACATCTCATCATTGTTCTACCGCTTCCATTTCACCCACGTCTTCCACTTCGCAGCCGTGGTCGGTGTGCAGCGGACTTTGGCAAATCCGTTGCTCGTGCTGCGCGACATCACCGGTATCGAGAACGTGCTGAGGCTATGCAAGAACACCGGCGCCGAGCGTGTCTACTTCGCTTCGTCATCGGAGGTATATGGCGAGCCTTTCGAGATTCCTCAAAACGAGAGCACCACGCCGCTTAACTCTCGTCTGCCGTATGCAGTGGTGAAGAATCTTGGAGAGGTCTATCTGCGCACTTTTCAGCGTGAGTTTGGACTGCCATTTACCATTTTTCGCTTCTTCAACACCTACGGACCACGTCAGAGCGAGGATTTCGTTCTGCCGCGATTTGTGCGTGCCGCCCAGCGCGGCGAGCCCCTGACGATTTACGGGGACGGTTCGCAGACCCGCACCTTCTGCTACGTCGACGACACGGTTGACGCTTGCATCGCGGTTCATCGAACGCGCGCGCACGAGAACGAAGTGATCAACGTGGGCAGCGACGTGGAAATGAGCATTCGACAGCTGGCCGAGTTTGTCATCGAAGTGCTGGGCTCGTCATCGAAGTTGGAATTCCGACCGCCCCTTGCGGAGGGCGACATGACGCGCCGCTGTCCTGATACGAACAAGATGAAGGCTATATTGAACCGTCCCCTGGTGCCGCTCGAAGAGGGCATTCGCCGCCTCGCCGACCACCTCTCCCGACCGGAAGAACGCCCTGCACTTATTAGAAGAGTCGCCTGAACGAGCTGACGGTGGGGAGTGACATGAAGCTCGTATACGTCGGTCAGCCGTACGATAGACTTTTTCCGCCTGTTCAAAACTCAATCGGTCTGATCGTCTACAATACGGCGCTGCGGCTTGGCGAAGGCCTGCAGATTACGCTCTATGGCAAGCATTATCGAGACGACACGGTGCCCGCGGACCTGCCGTTCGCGGTGCGGCGGGCTGCGGCGCGGCGTGACCGCGCGCTGCAGCGGATCATCCACCAGTTTCCGCGCATGGCGCGCTGGCTGCGGCTGGATCGGAAGGCCGATGACCACTCGCAATATCGTAACAAGGTCCGTCGCTACCTCGCCGTCGATCAACCAGATATCGTCCATTTGATGAATTACTGGGCATGGTGCCGGGAACTGAAGGCAGCCAGCTCATCTCATCGGCTCGTGCTTGAGATGCAGTGTGAGTGGCTGTCACAGCGTGACCGCGATCAGGTGGCTCTTCAGCTCAAGGTGGTGGATGCGGTGGTCGCCGTCAGCGACCACATCGCAGGGACCTTTCGTTCTGCATTCCCGGACTATCCTGGCGTCGTTGCCACTGTCGGTAATGGCGTGGACGTTTCTTACTTTCGGCCGAGCGAGCAGCCGGCTTCCGCATCCATCAGAACCCCACGTGTCATCCTGTTCGTTGGGCGGGTGTCGCCAGAGAAGGGGCTTCACACACTGATCGAGGCCTTCAGTGAGGTTGCGGCCAGGTTCGCGGACGTGGAACTTCGGATCGCAGGGCCGCATTCTCCGCTTCCGGTGGACTTCCTGACCAGCCTCTCGTCGGATCCGCGGGTTACCGCGTTGAGCCGTTTCTATGATCGCTGGGGCAATTGCAAATATCGGGAACACTTAGAGGAACTCATCGAGAGCCACGGGTTACGTGATCGAGTTCACTTCGTGGGCAACGTGCCCCACAAGGACCTCGTAGCGACGTACCATGAGGCCGACATTGTGGTGAATCCGTCACTCAGCGAGAGCTTCGGAATATCGGTCGTGGAGGGCATGGCCTGCGGGATACCGGTGGTGGGAACGCGCGTGGGCGGGATGTGTGAATCCATTCTAGCTGGCAGCACCGGGATGCTGGTCGAAGTCGATGCTCCTGGCGAGCTCGCCCAGGCATTGCTCACGATGCTGGAGGATACGGTCCGGGCAAGCGAAATGGGAAGCGAAGGGCGCAAGCGTGCCGTCGAGCTGTATTCGTGGGAGGCGCGCGCAGAACGGCTCAAGTCCGTCTATCAGAAACTGCGCCCAGGCAAGCGGATCCATGCTTCAACAAAGATCGTGAGCCATTGAGCCTTAGCGGTGGGCGGCGATCGCCAAGTGCCTCGCAGCTTGTAGGCCGATGTGATGCTTATGCGGCGACCCTCAGCGTAGCGCTCAACCCGGTGAGCGTATCGGTCTACGGACCAACCCATGTCGGATTGGCATGGGCCCGTCAGGCCCTCCGTTCTCTTCCCTAACGGCCGTCAGGTGCCAGCCCAAAGGGCGTAGTGAAGGAGGCCGAGTGAACCTGGCTGTAACGCTCCGCAATCTGTTCTTCAAATCGCAACGCATTGCTGGTGGCGAGGCGGGTGGCCTCAGGATCGTAACGCGAGCGGCGACCCAGATTTTGCGCGGGGCGCCTACGAGCCGCCGGTCCAGCAGCCACTTGCATCGAACCTGAACGCAGGTGACGTATGTCTACGACATCGATTGCGCCGCGCCGCGTGGGGGCGGCAGGACGCGTCTATGCATTTGAACCGGTGCCGCAAAGCGCTGCCGCGATGGAGCAGAGCGCTCGGCCCAACAGGTCGACACCATCTGTGTGTTCGCCGAAGCGGTCGGTCCTAAGTGCGCACCGCCCACAGGTGATCTATGAACTCGACGACGCCAGGCGCGAGGGCTTCAGCGCAAGGCCCGGGCGATCGCGTCGTTTATGGCATCGATGGACTATGGTAACCATTCTGCCCGCCTCCTACGCCAATGGGAACTGGCACGTCGAGCATGTGCTGGCGGTCCGGCGAGCGAAACCGCGTCTATCCGACGGGCGGAGCCGTCGGCTTCGACCGAGGTCGTCTTCAAACATGGGCACCGGCCCAACGACAGCCGAACTATGCAGTGCGGAGGATCGCCAGCCGCATATGGATCGCGCGTTTCTCAACAAGATGCCAGCTGAGAAAGCCCGCGCAGACTGCTATAGGCAAGGTCAAGATCGTCAGCTGCATAGGCGTGATTGCCGGAACATACATGATCAGTAGCTTCTGAATCGGCCATGCGTAGAGATACACGCCGTACGATATATCATTCCTTCGGTTAATCGAATTTAAGACGCTGTTCTCGTTTAGAAACGCCAAATACAGGAGCAGATAACCTCCAAACACGCCCACTGCGAGGGGCGCTAGCCGTTCCGAGCACATCCCGCCTATGAGAAGGATACAGCACAAAAGCGCTACCCGATTGCTCCTCCTCACATACTCCTTGAGCAGCTGAAACAACGCCCCAATGGAAAATATCATCGTAAAACGTACGGCATCGTCCACGTTACCGATGGGCTCAAAGTTTCCAAGATCGTAGCGAAAGTAGACACCTTGCGAAATGGAACTAACGAGGATTATTGCCAGTGACACTGACATGATCGAAAAGACAAGCGTGGCGCGACCGAGACAGAATACCACGATTGCCACAAGCACATAACAGCGAAACTCGTATGCAATAGTCCATAGTGATCCATTAACATCTGGTGCATGGGACCCGGCAAACGCCGATCCTACCTGCGCCGGGTTCAGCAAGAGCGCCATTTTGGAAAGCTTAGCCGCCCACTGGCTCGGAGATAGTTCATCAAAGTCACCACCTCCCAGCCAAAATACCAGGCTAATGCTGATCAAGTATGCCACAACAAATCCCGGAACTATACGAAGTACACGTCTGGACATGAAGGCGTAGATACTGCTTCGCATGGCGCTGTCGAGCACGAGGAAGCCACTGATGAAGAAGAACCCATAAACAGCCACTTGGCCGGAGGTCAACGTACCGAAGATGTTCTTCAGCACCTCACGATTCGAGTTCCCATCTATAAGTTCCGGCGAGTGGGATATAATAACAAGCGACGCAAAGAATAGCCGGAAGAAGCTTAGGGCGTTGGGCCTTCGTAAGTCGAAATCACTCATTTGATAGCCTTCAAGAAGTGACCTCTTGCGTCGGGCATTGCGATCTCAGCAAGGAGACCCGTTTTTGGGCAGAGCGCGTCAAAGTGAGCTTAGAGGCCGCCGATGGGCATTGTAAGTTCGTCCTTTGAGAGCCGAATTCATCCTTTCGAAGGTACGTGCCTCACGACCTAGTGGATTGATTCCAACGTTTGGAACCCGCGGTTTCGGGCGGCGATGATGTCATCGGGGTTGGCTTCCAGATGAATGGTCGCGGGTTCTCGGCATTGTATTCGCGGATGAAGCGGTTGATGGCGGCCTGAAGATCGACAATGGAATGGAAGACGCCGTGCTTGAGCCTGCGCCGGGTGAGTTTGGCGAAGAAGCCCTCGACGGCGTTGAGCCAGGAGCAGGATGTTGGGGTGAAATGGAAGGTCCGGCTCCGGTGGCGGTCGAGCCAGGCGCGGACCTTGTCTTTTTTGTGCGCGGCGTAATTGTCGAGGATCACATGGATTGCCTTGTCCGCCGGCACCTCGCGCTCGATGCGGTTGAGGAAGCGGATGAACTCCTGATGGCGGTGGCGCTGCATGTTCTGCGCGATGACCGTGCCGTCCAGCACGTTGAGGGCAGCGAAGAGCGTCGTCGTGCCGGGCCGCTTGTAGTCGTGTGATGGCCGAGATGGGCGCAAAGCAGCTCATTACTTTGTTCCTGCGCTTGAGCGAAAAGCGTGTTCCAGGAAAACGGTTGAAGCTGATTAGAGCTTGACCAATTCCGAAATATCATACTGTTTGGATCCATGGATCCAAAATCGATTTTTAGCGAGCTGCAAGACGAGATTGAGTCAGGTGAATTGGCACCAGGTTCGGTTCTCAAGCAGGAATCGATCGCCGAGCGTTTCGGAGTGAGCCGCCAGCCAGTCAGACAGGCCCTGGACCGTTTGCTCGGAAGTGGCTTGGTCGTGCGGCGACCCGATCGAAGCCTGGCAGTCGCGATCCTCTCGGAGCGGGAGGCGACCGAACTTTGCGAACTTCGGGCCATTTTGGAGGTCGCTGCCTTGGAGCAGTCGTTGCCGGAGCTTCAGCCTTCCGCCTTGCGTAAGGCTGAGAGGCTCAACGACGAGCTGTTCGCGGAGTACGATCCGTCGCGGATTCTGGAGCTCGACCAGCAATTTCACCTCGCCCTGTACAGCGGTTGCACGAATACTCGATTACTTGAGACCGTCGAAGACCTTCGACGAGAATCCCGGCGGTCAACCCTTCACCAAGGGCGTGGCGCCCAGGAGCGAATTGATTTCTTCGAGGAACACGCGGCGATCGTTGCCGCTTGTGCGAGGCGCGATTTCGACGCTGCGGCGCAGCATCTTCGCTGCCATCTGACCCAGACGACTGCAAGACTTCTTTCCGTTCCGACAAAGGATCAATCATGAAAATGACCGTCGAAGTGCACTGGGAGCGAGAAGGAGCGGTATTCACCGACAAGCGCTACAGCCGCGCGCACATCTGGCGCTTCGACGGAGGCCAAGTGGTGCCGGCATCCGCTTCGCCACATATCGTTCCGCTTCCTTATTCAGTGGAAGCCAACGTCGACCCGGAGGAGGCTTACATCGCGGCGATTTCCAGCTGCCACATGTTGACCTTTCTCTCGATCGCGGCGCCCCAGGGGATCGTCGTGGAGAGCTATACCGACAAGGCGGTCGGGATGATGGAGAAGGTGGACGGACGATTGGTAGTCAGCCGCATTGACCTCAATCCGACCATTGTCTACGCCGGTGAAACGCCAACCGCCGCAACAGAAGCGGAACTTCACCACTCGGCGCATGAACAGTGCTTCATTGCCAATTCCGTGAAGACGGAAATCCAGGTCGTCACTTGACAGGCATTCGACGGCATGGCGACCTGCTCAAAAGCCACTAGTTGGGCGTTCGCTGCTTAAGCACATTGGCTATCCTTAGTTTCGCTTCCCCGGTGTCTGCGAGTTGTGTCCGCATTGGGTCAGCATTGCTGCCGTTCACAATGCGGACAATGAAGGTCACCGATGGGTCATGGGCGTGAGTTCGACTGGGCGGAAGCGAACTTCCGCTTTGGGTCGGCGGACTATCGTCGTGAGTTGACCCGAAGCGGCCCTTCCTGACCGAATTTCCTTCCCGGAAGCCGACGTTCACCAGAACCACCAGTCTTGACCCCAAACGGGCCCTTGCTAGGCCGATTTGGCGGCTCGTAAGCGGACGTTGCCCGGAACAGCGACTTTGCACCGTTCCTGCCGTTCCAATTGAAATCAGCTACGGCGCTAGGTGACCCGGCTCCAGTCATTCCCAAAGCCGTCGGCTTCTTCAAGCCGCCGATCAGCGGCATGGAAGTGGCATGTTACTCAGCCCGCTTGGGCGCGGTGAACGTCCATAGGGGGCGATGCTGACGTCGCGACTTTGCCAAGCTGGAAGACCTCCGTCGCCTCGCCGCGGCCGCG